>JAPPED010000014.1 GCA_028824295.1 Rhodospirillales bacterium
TCCTCCCGCTTGCGGGCCCGCTCCTCCCGCAGCCTCGGGTTCAGGCAGACCATCAGCCGCTCGCCGGGGAAGTCCGGGCCCGTGACCTCCGCCACCGCGTCGGGAACCAGCGCCTCGGGCGCCAGCGGGGCCGGGGCGCCCGGGCCGGAAGAACGCAGCAGCTTGCGGATGTCGCCTGTCTTCAGGGCCGAGATCCAGTCGAGCCCCGCGGGCTCGAGGTCCTCCCGGATCCGCGCCGTGGTGAGCATCCCCCTGTCGCCCACCAGCGCCACGCGGCCGATGCCGAAGCGTGAGCGGACCTTGTCCACCTGGCTTGCCACCGTGGACGGGTCCCCGGCGTTGCCGGCGAAGACCTCCACGGCGACCGGGCAGCCGTCCGCCGCGCAGAGCAGGCCGCAGGTGACCTGCATCTTGCCCCTCTTGCCGTCGCGGTTGTGGCCGAAGGCCGCCAGCGGGCATTTCCTGCCCTCCAGATAGCTGGAACTGACGTCGTACAGGATCAGCGTGTTCCCGCCCTCCAGGTGCCGGTTCGCGAGGCTCCGCTCGATCCAGGGCTGGCGCGCCAGCAGCCAGTCGAGCATGTCGAGCATGTCGTTGCCGGTGACGGGCCCGAGCCCGAGCACGGCCCCCAGGCTCGTCGACGCGGTCTCCGGATCGAGCGCCCTGGCGGTGGCGAGCTTGGAGGCGGGGTCGACGACGCGCGCGACGACCGCGGCCACGGCGAGATCCCGCATGCGGCCCGGAACCCGGTGCAGGATGCGCACCATGCCGAGGGAGCGGAGCGTTCCCAGCACCGCGGCGACATGTCCGTGAGGGAGGGAGCGGCGGATCGTGAAGACGTCCTCGGGACGGGCGATGGCGACGCCGCCCTCGAACAGGCCCCTGATGCCGTCGACGATGTGGGGCGGCAGCTGGGTGAGGTTGGCGAGGGTCTTCTTCCTGAGGCGTCCGTCCTCGCGCCAGGCCTTGCGGATGAGGATCGTGGGCCGGCTCTTGCGGTTCGGGATGGTCTCGAGATGGAACGACATGGAACGTCCACATGTTGTGTTGCGAGCCAATCTTGGCACAACTTGGCACGTCCTGTCAACTTACATGTAACATGAATCCCGTATTGTCCTTCACATGGCTCCGGAAAGCCGGTGCAGGAGCAAGGGCTTGCGCACGTTCGATCCCGTTTTGTTCTCCCTGAAGGTCCGTCTAGCCGAGGAACCTGTCCCGGGCATCTGATTGAAGCACACGATTCGCGCAGGTCACGCCCGCGTGTGTTCTGGAACACGCGATTGCCGGAGACGACCTCGTCGAAGGCATGGTCCTGCTGCCCGATCAGACGACACCGGGTTCAGAAAATAGGATGACCGAAATGGCCGGATCCAGGACATTCTCTGGGTCGTGACCGAGCAACGCTTCGAGACATCTCGACAATTTCCTGAACCGGCACTATCTGACCGGACTCGACGGTGCCAGCGCCCGCTTCCGCAATTTGTGGTAGTCTCTCGCGAGCGCATGCACTTTGCGCATCGATCTTTCTGGCAAGGGCCGTCGACGGTCATCGGCGAAGGGCGGAGAGGATGATACAGCCGGGCAGCAAGTTCCTGAGAAGGATAGCGGTCATCGGACGAGGAACTGCCGGGTCGCTGGCGGCAGCCAGCGTCACGCGCCTCCACCCCGGCAGCGAGCTTGAACTGCACCACATTTACGATTCGCGCATTCCGGTCATCGGCGTGGGTGAAGGCAGCTGGCCGAGCCTGGTCGAGGAATTGCAGCAGTTGACGAACTTGTCACATCAGGTCGTGCAGCAGCGCCTGAAAGGAACGCGCAAGTATGGCGTCGCGTTCGAGGGATGGGGTTGGCGTGACGAAGACTTCACACACTACTTCACGCCGCAGCAGGTATCGTACGGCTACCATCTGTCCGCAGACCTGATGGCCGAATTGCTTCACGAGAGCACATGCGCCCGTCACATTGATGCGAAAGTGCGCAAGATCAGAAGAGTGGACGGCGGCGCCCAAGTGGAGTTTGAAGATCGCTCACCCGAACTCTACGATCTGGTCTTTG
>JAPPED010000015.1 GCA_028824295.1 Rhodospirillales bacterium
TCCTCCGTCCTTCGTTTCGGTGCATGACGGGGCTTGTCTTTCGCTGGCCGTCGACTTGGAGCAGCCGCGCGTGCTGACAGGCGGAGACGATGGACGGCTGGTGCGCACCGATACCGACGGCGAGACCACCGAGATTGCAGCCATGGCGGGGCGATGGGTCGAGCCGATTGCCGTCAGCGGGGTATCCGGACTATGCGCTGCGGTCTTCGGCAAGACCGTCTCCCTGTTCGCGCAAGATGGAAGCGCGGTGGGAACGTTCGATCATGCCAACACGGTCGGCGGCCTGGCATTCGACCCGAAGGGACGACGGATCGCCGCCGCGCACTATGGCGGAATCAGCCTCTGGAGGGCGAACCCCAGCACGCAGGATCCGCAACGGCTCAGCTGGGCGGGCTCGCACCTCAGCCTGACCTGGAGCCCGGACGGGAAATACATCGTCAGCGCAATGCAGGAGAACGAGCTGCATGGTTGGCGGGTCTCCGACGGCGCTGATATGCGGATGTCTGGCTACCCGACGAAGGTCAAGTCGATGAGCTGGCTGCCGAAGGGACAGTATCTGGCGACCGGTGGAGCGGAGTCCGTCGTTTGTTGGCCTTTCCAGGGCAAGGACGGCCCCATGGGTAAGGCGCCACTCGACCTCGGGTGGGGCTTCGACGGTGCGGTGACGGTGGTGGCCGCCCACCCCCAGCACAACGTGGTCGCCGCCGGATACGAGGACGGTGCCACCATCCTCGTGCAAATCGACCGCGCGCGCCCAGCTCTGGTGAAGCGACCCGGCAACGGCGCTGTGACCGCGCTCGCCTGGTCGGCGGATGGACAGCACCTCGCACTCGGTACCGAGAGCGGCTTTGTCGGTCGAATCAGCGTTGCCGACTGGCGGGCTCCATCTTGAGCGCGAACCGGGCGCGACCACGGGCTGGCCTTCATCGCGCCGCAGGGGCCCGGTACCGAGTCGGAGGCGTCCGCGCAGGATGTCGCCCGTCTGGTCCAGCAGGGCTGGGGCCGACGCGGCCTTGGCAGGCCATGGCCGACTATCGCCTAATACCCATTGCGATCACCGGTGGGGCCGATGTTGCTCGGCGCTAAGCCAGGGAGTCCGCATGACCGACGCTGCCGCGTCCGTCTTGACGAATGGGGTGCCGCCGTCTCGTGTATCCGTTTCCCCACTGGGTCCATGAAAACCTATCCGAGAATTTTCTCGCAATGGGTGGTCCAAGTTCCGGGGAGCAGGCCAAACCCGCTTAGCACTAACATTGCGAGTGGACCAATCGATCGGGGCTGACTAGCGGTCCCGAACACGACAGCAGGTACTCGATCCGAAACCCTGTACCGCGAGAGAGCGAGGCAGGAATTGCGGTGTCACGTGCCAGATATCTGTCTGACCGACACCGCGATGCCTGACCGATCCCCATGACATAATCCTTCCAATACACAACGACACAGGTAGCTAGCCAGGTCATCCAATCCCTCTCCTGGGCACCCCCGAACAGTCAGCATCGGAAGCGCCATCCCGTCAATGGTGGTGCGGGACTTCGACCTCTCCGGCGGCATCGGCTTCCAGATCGTCCGGGAGCGGCGGCATTGGCTCTCCCGCCAGTGCCAGCTCGACACCACTGTGCACTTGCACGGACAGGCCGGTCGGTGGCTCCGCTTGATCGTGTTCCGCAAACGTCCAGGTCAGGATCCAGGCGTGCGCGTCCGGAAATACCGTGCGTGCACAGAGCACGTGGTCTCCAAAGCGGGCCAGTGCCCGCAGGTCAGGGACAGCGAATGCAAACGGCGCGCGACCTCGCATCAGCGCGTCGGCATGGTCCAGCGACAGCAGGAGAACCTTGAGCTGGTCGGTGGCGATCAGGTCGGCGAGGCGCTGCACCGTCCGCGCCCGGGCGACCCGCGCGCTGGCTTCCGGCAGGTGCTCCTCGAGGAACGCCTGGATTCGCTTGGCCTTGGGATAGCTCTCGGCGTCTGCCCGCGACGCGCCGATCACGAGGTGGCGCTGGCGGTAGACCTGCCACTGCCGGTAGGGAGTGTGGGCCCTCGCCGGGACGGCCCCGAGGACGCCGGCGAGAAAGGCTCCGAGGAGCGCCCGTCGGGTGGCGCGCGCTCCTCGGGAGCAAACGGTCTCAGTTCCTGTACTTGTCGAAGACGTCAAGGTTCAGGACCGCGGTGACCACGTAGTTCGGCACGTCGACGACCTGCCCGACTCGGAGGTCGACCGCGACGCTAGCCAGAATGTAGGCCTGTTCGCGCGTCATCCCGTGCTCGGCTTGGATGTAGTCGATCATCTGGATCAGCGCGTGCCGCGCGGCGAGGGTGAGGTCCTCGCTCAGGTTCTCGAGCGCCCCGATCTTCTCCGATTCGAGGTAGGTCACGTAGATCGGGACCTCGCCGGCCGTCTTGAGCGGCAGGCCGATCGTCTGGTGGAACCGGGTCGGCTCGATGTCGCGGATCTCGTCGTTGCCGGAGACCTGCGGTGCCACCATGCCGGCGGCCCCACCTTCGATGATGCTGGTCCGGACCGTCACCACGGCGCCGATCTCGATCGCCGTGCCGGAGACCTCGCCGTCGCCCTGGGCGTAGTGCACGTCACCGATGAACAGGCCGCAGCCGTCCACGTAGCAGGGGAAGATCATCGTCGTGCCGACCTGCGTCTGCTGGACGTCCATGTTGCCGCCGTTCTCGCGGGGCGGGATGGTCCGGAGACAGTCGCCGCTGTGGCTTCCCTCCGGTCCGCACACCGCGGCCGGCAGGCCGCCGATGGGCTGGGGTGCGAGCGCGATGCCGCCGGCCTCGGCGAGCGCCGCCTCGCGGGCCTTCCAGGCCTGGACCTCGGGCTCGCCCGGCAGCACGCCAATCGAGCCGGGGAACGCCTCGTAGGGCACCGTGATGCCCGGCATCTGGTCGGACACCGCGCCCCGCGGGGTGAGCTTCCAGTTCACGATGTAGGACTCGGTGTAAAGGTCGCGCAGGAACCCGAAACCGGGGACGATCAGCGTGTAGCCGTACTGGTCGGGGTCGATCGCCAGCAGCTCCACCGCGAGAGCGTCGCCCCGCTTGGCCCCGTTGATGTGCACGGGTCCGGTCATCGGGTGCACGAGGTTGAGGTCGAGCGCGGCCATGTCGTCGGCGATCGAGTCCAGGGTCAGGTCGGAATCGAGCGCGTCACGGGTGCCCATCGTGATGATGTCGCCCGGGTTCGCATGGGCCACCGGCGGGATCGCCGGGTGCAGACGATTCATGCAGCTCGGGTCGTCGGCGCAGTGGTCGCCCTGCTTGGCGATCACGACCTCCGTCGCCCATTGGGAATCGGTGGTGTCGGCTCGGGCCGTGAAGGCGGCGGCGAGCGCGGCGGTAAGGATGAACGGGAGCAAGGCCCGGAATATCGTTGGCAATTCAGCCTCCTCGACGCCGCAAGGGCGGCGCAGTCAGGGTCCCGCAACGCTCAAGGCATGAGGGTGGCCGAACTTTCGCACCCGCATCACGCGGGCCAGACATGCACCCGCCAGGCGCCCAGCGACGGGCCCGGCATACTCGCACCCGACCGTTGCAATGTCAGACATTAGCACAGCCGAGCATGCAATAGTTGACTCAATTGGTCTAAATTACTAAGTGTTGCTTGTCGACCTACCGGACGGGGAGGAGGATCCCATGCTCCGTGTCAGTCGGCTCGCGGACTACGCCGTTCTGCTAGCAGGGCGTATGGCCCGCGAGCCTGCACGCACATTCACCGCTGCCGCGCTGGCCCGGGACATGCATCTCCCGGCGCCCACTGTCACCAAGGTACTGGCGGCGCTCACGCGTGCCGGCCTGGTGGAATCGCAGCGCGGCCCGGGCGGCGGCTACCGCAGTGCGCACGCCGCGCCCGACATCTCGGTCGGTGCCGT
The DNA here is from genome assembly GCA_028824295.1 of Rhodospirillales bacterium. Classification (NCBI taxonomy): domain Bacteria; kingdom Pseudomonadati; phylum Pseudomonadota; class Alphaproteobacteria; order Rhodospirillales; species Rhodospirillales bacterium. The sequence goes on from JAPPED010000015.1 coordinate 3,885, forward strand.
GATCGCCGCGATCGACGGCCCCGTTGCGCTCACCATCTGTGCGGAGGGGGGCGACGCCTGTGACCTCATGGAGATCTGTCCGTCCGCGGCCAACTGGCAGCGCATCAACGAGGCAGTCCGTTCCACCCTTGAAGGCATTTCGCTGGAGGAACTGACTGGCGGCGGTGCGGGCTTCCCGCTGCCCGCCGCCCCTGTCGCCGCCGTGCCGGAGATGGCCTCGTGACGCCGCTTAGGGAAACTGTCGAGACGGTCGAGCGCGCATCCGGCGAATACCGCTACGGCTTCGTCACTGACATTGAGACCGAACGGGCGCCGACGGGTCTCAACGAGGAGATCGTTCGTTTCATCTCGGCCAAGAAGGAAGAGCCGGAGTGGCTCCTCGAGTGGCGCCTCAAGGCGTTCCGTATGTGGCTTGGCCTCGAGGACCGCGAGCCCCGCTGGGCCAACGTCCACTTCCCCAAGATCGACTTCCAGGAGGCCTGCTACTACGCCGCGCCGAAGCAGGAGGGTGACGGTCCCGCCAGTCTCGACGAGGTCGATCCCGAACTCCTCCGCACCTACGAGAAGCTTGGCATCCCGCTCAGGGAGCAGGAGGTCCTGGCGGGTGTCGCCGGCGCCGGGAACGTCGCGGTCGACGCCGTGTTCGACAGCGTCTCGGTGGCGACCACCTTCAAGGACAAGCTTGCTGAGATGGGGGTCATCTTCTGCCCGATCTCGGAGGCCGTTCGCGACCATCCGGAGCTGGTCAGGCAATACCTCGGGAGCGTGGTGCCGCAGGGCGACAACTTCTACGCAGCGCTCAACTCCGCCGTTTTCAGCGACGGCTCGTTCGTCTACGTCCCGAAGGGCGTGCAGTGCCCGATGGAGCTCAGCACCTACTTCCGGATCAACGCGCAAGGCACCGGCCAGTTCGAGCGCACGCTGATCATCGCCGATGAGGGGAGCCGGGTCTCCTACCTCGAGGGGTGCACGGCGCCGCAGCGCGACGAGAACCAGCTGCACGCGGCCGTCGTCGAGCTCGTGGCGCTGAAGGACGCGGAGATCAAGTACTCGACGGTCCAGAACTGGTACCCGGGCGACGCCGAGGGCAAGGGCGGCATCTACAACTTCGTGACCAAGCGGGGCGCCTGCCGCGGCGCCGATTCGAAGATCTCCTGGACCCAGGTCGAGACCGGCTCGGCGATCACCTGGAAGTACCCAAGCGTGCTCCTGCAGGGGGACCGGTCCGTCGGCGAGTTCTACTCGGTCGCGATCTCGAACCTCCGCCAGCAGGCCGACACCGGCACCAAGATGATTCACCTCGGGCGCGACACCCGGAGCACGATCATCTCGAAGGGGATCTCGGCCGGCCGCGGGCAGCAGACCTACCGGGGCCTGGTGCGGGTCCAGCCGAAGGCCGGCGGCGCCCGCAACTTCACGCAGTGCGATTCGCTCCTGATCGGCGATACCTGCGGCGGCCACACCGTGCCCTATATCGACGTGCGGCACCCCGGCGCTGAGGTTGCGCACGAGGCCACGACGTCGCGGATCAGCGACGCACAGCTCTTCTACTGTCGCCAGCGCGGGCTCGACCCCGAGGAGGCGGTGTCCATGATCGTGAACGGCTTCTGCCGCGACGTGCTCCAGCAGCTTCCCATGGAGTTCGCGGTGGAGGCGCAGAAACTGCTCGGCATCAGCCTGGAGGGCGCCGTCGGATGAGCGAACCACTTCTCTCGATTCGCAACCTTCGGGCCAGTGTCGACGACAAGGAGGTGCTGAAGGGCATCGACCTGACCGTCGCGGCCGGCGAGGTCGCCGCCATCATGGGGCCGAACGGGTCGGGCAAGTCGACCCTGTCGAACGTGCTGGCGGGCCGGGACGGCTACGAGGTCACCGACGGCGAGGTGCGCTACGACGGGCAGGACCTCCTCGCGATGCAGCCCGAGGAGCGCGCAGCCACCGGCGTGTTCATGGCGTTCCAGTACCCGGTCGAGATCCCGGGCGTCGTCAATGCCACCTTCACCCGCACCGCGCTCAATGCCCAGCGCAAGGCGCGGGGCGAATCCGCGATCGATGCGATCGATTTCCTGAAGCGCGCCCGCGCGACCCTGGGCCGGCTCGAGATGAACGAGGACTTTCTCCGGCGCGACGTCAACGCCGGCTTCTCGGGCGGGGAAAAGAAGCGGAACGAGATTTTCCAGATGGCCATGCTGGAGCCCCGGCTCGCAATCCTCGACGAGACGGATTCCGGCCTCGACATCGACGCCCTCCGGATCGTGGCGACGGGGGTCAACGCCATGCGCAACCCCGAGCGCACCCTGGTCGTCATCACGCACTACCAGCGGCTGCTCGAGTACGTCGTGCCGGATTCGGTGCACGTCCTGGCCGACGGGCGGATCGCCCGCTCGGGTGACCGCGAACTCGCATTGGAACTGGAACGGGCCGGCTATGCGGCCTTCCAGCCGGCCTGACACCATGACCGACGCATGGCTGGCAGGACAGCGAACGGCGTTTGCCGCCTGCCGTGACGCGCTGCCCGGCTCAGGCACACCCTGGGTCGACGCACTTCGTGCCGAGGCCTTCCGCCAGTTCGAGGAAGACGGCCCGCCGACTGCGAGGATCGAGGAATGGCGGTCCGGGCCGACGGCGGCCCTCACCGGCCAGATCTTTGCGCCCGCGGCGCCGGACGGCGCGCGAGCGGCAGCGGTGCCGGCGCCGTCCCTCGAGGGTCCGCGTCATCGGCTGGTGTTCGTGGACGGCCGGTTCAGCCTCGATCATTCCGATGCGGGTGAGCCGCCGAAGGGGGTTCGTCTCACCACGCTGGGCGCACTGCTGGCGGAGAATCCGCAGGCGGCCCGCGACCTCATCGGCGACCCCGACGCGTTCGCCGAGGAGCGGCTGTCGCACATCACCGACCGCCGCCCCCAGGCACTGGTGGCGCTGAACACGGCGCTCGCGTCCGACGGGGCCGTCCTGCTGATCGATGACGGTGTCGCGCTTGCCCATCCGCTCGAGGTCGTGCACGTCGCCCGCGACACCGAGGAACCGCGAGCCCATCACCTTCGCACCCTGATTGCGCTTGGCGCCGGTGCCCGGGCGCACGTGGTCGAGGTTCATGCGGGCGGGAGCGCCAGCGTCTGGACCAACCACGTCACCGACATCGCGATCGGCGCCGGCGCGCGCCTCGAGCACGTCCGGGCCGACGCGGGATCCGCGACCGCCGTGCACGTCAACGTTGCCCACGCCCGCCTGCGGGCCGGCGCCGCCTATGCCGGATTCGTGCTGGCCGCAACCGATGGCGCCGTCCGGACCGAGACGCGTCTTGCGCTCGAGGAGCCGGGCGCCGACGGGGAGGTCAACGGCGTCTGCCTGGCAAGGGAGTCAGGCCACATCGACGCGTTGACCCGCCTCGATCACCACGCCTGCGAGGGGGCGAGCCGGCAGCTCTGGCGGGGCATCTTCGCCGACACGGCACGCGGCGCCTTCCAGGGGCGGATCCGGGTGCTCCCGGATGCCTCGGGCACCAACGCGGCGCTCGACAACCGCAACCTGCTCCTGAGCACCGGCGCCCGTGCCGAAAGCAAGCCGGAGTTGGAGATCCTCACCGACGACGTGGCGTGCAGCCACGCCTCCGCGACCGGCGAACTCGACGCCGACGCGCTGTTCTACCTCCGCTCCCGCGGCCTGTCCGAGCAGCTGGCGCGGGCCCTGCTGATGGAGGCCTTCGCCGGCGCCGTGGCCGACCGCATCGCCCACGAGGGGATGCGCGAGTTCATCCGGCGCCTGGTCGACGACCAACTGCACGCACTGGGGAGTGCCGCATCATGAACGCGCCCGCGGGCCAGAACCCCGAAATCCTCGCCGCACGGGACGATTTCCCATTGCTGGCGCGCCCGATGCACGGCCGCCCGCTCGCGTTCCTCGACAGCGCCGCGAGCGCCCAGAAGCCCCGCGCGGTGCTGGACGGACTCCGGGACTTCTACGAGTCCGAGTACGCCAACGTGCACCGGGGGGTCTACCTGCTCTCGGCGCAGGCGACCGACCGGTATGAGGCCGCGCGCGAGACCGTGCGCCATTTCCTCAACGCCGGCCGGCCCGAGGAGATCGTGTTCACCCGGGGTGCGACCGAGGCGATCAACCTGGTGGCCGAGACGCTCGGCCGGAGCGGCCGCCTCGAGCCGGACGACGAGATCGTGCTCACGGTGCTCGAACACCACTCCAACATCGTGCCGTGGCAACTGATGCGCGATGCGACCGGCGTGCGAATTCGCGCGGCTGCCGCCGACCAGGACGGGAACGTTGACGTCGAGGCGGTCTTCCGGGAGGTGACCGACCGGACCCGGCTCATCGCGTTTTCGCACGTCTCCAACACCACCGGCACCGTGCTCCCGGCCCGCGAGATCTGCCACCGTGCCCGTGAACGGGGAATCCTCACGCTGATCGACGGCTGCCAGGCCGTCCCGCACGCGGCCGTCGACGTGCAGGACCTCGCCTGCGACTTCTACACGTTCTCGGGCCACAAGCTCTACGGGCCTTCCGGGATCGGCGCACTCTACGGACGGCTCGACCTGCTGACGTCCCTGCCGCCCTGGCAGGGCGGCGGTTCCATGATCGAGGAAGTGACGTTCGAGCGGACGACGTATGCACCGCCGCCGGCGCGCTACGAGGCCGGCACACCGAACATCGCAGGTGCGGTCGGGCTGGCCGCCGCCATCGACTACGTGCAGCGTTTCGGGAGCGAGAACATCCAGCGCCACGAGAGTGCCGTGCTGAAGTACGGGGTCGACCGCCTGCAGGCATTCGACAGCGTGCGCCTGATCGGCACGCCCCGCCATCGAGCCGGTTCGATTTCGTTCGTGATGGATGACGTGCACCCCCACGACGTGGGGACCGTGCTCGACCGGGAAGGGGTTGCCGTCCGGGTCGGGCATCACTGCGCACAGCCCGCGATGCGCCACTTCGACGTGCCCGCGACCATTCGTGCCTCGCTCGGCATCTACACGCACGCTTCGGACTTCGACGCCCTGGTCGAAGGTCTCGGCAAGGCAAAGGAGCTGTTCCAGTTGTGATCGACCTTCGCGACCTCTACCAGGAAGTCATCCTCGACCACAGCCGAAACCCGCGGAACGCCGGGCGGCTGGCGGAGCCGAGCGGCACAGCCAAGGGACACAATCCCCTCTGCGGCGACTTGATCACGCTTGATGTCCTGGTCGAGGACGGAGTGGTCCGCGACGTGTCGTTCGACGCCCGGGGGTGCGCGATCTCCGTGGCCACGGCCTCCATCATGTCGGACATGCTGAAAGGCAAGACCCTCGAGGAGACGCACGACCTCTTCCGCCGGTTCCAGGAGATGCTGACCGGTCCGGATGCCGAGGCCGAGGGTCTCGACAAGCTCGAGGTGCTGGCCGGCGTGCGCGAGTTTCCCATGCGGGTGAAGTGCGCCACGCTGCCGTTCCATACGTTGCGTGCTGCGCTTGACAACGAGCCGGGAACGGTCCAGACGGAATAGCCATGACCGATTTCGACCCGCCGCCACAGCCCGGCACCGTCACTCCTGACGAACACGCGGAGGCGCTTCGACCGGCTGTCGTGGCCGCCATAGGTACCGTTTACGACCCGGAGATTCCGGTCAGCATCTGGGAACTCGGGCTCGTGTACGACATCGCCATCCGGAACGGCCGCGACGTCGATGTCACGATGACGCTGACGACGCCGCACTGTCCGGAAGCCCAGTACATTCCGGGGCGCGTCGAGGAGGCCGTTCGGGAAGTCTCGGGCGTGGGTGACGTGAGGGTTGATATCGTCTGGGAACCGCCGTGGACGCCCGACCGGATGAGCGAGGCCGCGCGCCTTGAGCTAGGCTATTTCTAGAGGGACCGTGATGACCAACGCGCCGAAGCTCCTGACACTGACCGACGTCGCCGCCGAGCGGGCCCGGGCCATGATTGCCGCCCGGGGAGCGGCCACGCAGGGGCTCCGCATCGCCCTCAAGACCGGCGGCTGCTCCGGCATGGCCTACGACGTCGAGTACGCGGACGAGGCGCGCCCGACCGACGAGGTGGTCGAGGACCGAGGGATCAAGGTGTTCATCGATCCCGCAGCGGTACTGTTTCTTGCCGGCAGCCGGATCGGCTGGGAAGAAAGCATCCTGCAGTCGCGGTTCACGTTCGAGAATCCGAACGAGGTTGCTCGGTGCGGGTGCGGCGAATCGGTGTCCTTTGGAGGTCTTGGCGGGCAAGGCTGAGGCCGCGTTCCGCTGTCCCGGTTTGGTCTTTCGACGGTTGCAGGCGCACATAGCGTAGCGCCCGGCGGCAGGCATCAGCGCGGGGCGATGATCTCCCCTACAAAGCGCTCCCTCCCGACAGGGCGTTCGGGTGCAGCGGTCCGTTGGCGGTTCCACGACCTTGGTCTCGATCGAAGCCTCGTGGCGGAGCCCATCACCGGAGGATTGCCAACGGTGTGGCGCCGCTGCGCCGGTGAGGATGTATCCGTTTGGGTTGCGCTGATTTCTCCAGTGGACAGGAGTGTCTGCAGCACGACGCTCGGTGCGGCCTGAAGCAATAGTTCCGGGCGCGGTTGCGGGTCCGGGAGAACTGCCCCCAAGCCAACCGCCCACACCGTGGCTCGTGTTGCGGCGCTTGACGGAAAGCCCGTAATTATGGGAATATGTGCTCATGAAGACCACGGTAGAGCTTCCCGACGCCATGTTCCGGCGGGCAAAGGCCTATGCAGCCGTTAACGGCATAAGTTTGAAGCAGTTCTTTAGCGAAGCACTCGAGGAGAAGCTTCGAAGGTGTGTGGATGAGCCGACCGCCGGCCAGGTGGTTCCACCTTGGATGGCAGGCTTTGGCGGGCTCGCCGACCTTTCGGATGAGAACCGTCGGATCATGCGCCTTATCGACGAGGAATTTGAAAAAATCGGTCCCGAAGACGCGGCGTGATCATCGACACCAATGCGTTATCGGCGTGGGCGGAAGGCACGCGGGCCGTCGAACCAGTCCTGTTCTCCGCTGGTCGGCTGGTGGTGCCGACTGTCGTACTGGGCGAATACTGCTTCGGAATTTGGCAATCCCGTCACCGCGGTCGCTACGAGGAATGGCTGGGCCAGAACCTGCCGCTGGTGGAAGTTGCCTCTATCTCTGCGGTGACGGCCCATTGTTATGCGGAAATTCGCTTGCAACTGAAGCGAAAGGGAACTCCCATTGCTTCGAACGATGCTTGGATCAGCGCCCTAGCCAGGCAGCTTCGCCTTCCCATCCTGAGCAACGACACCCACTTCGATTTCGTGGACGGAATCGAGCGCGTCGCGTTCTAGGAGAAGTAACGCTACTTCGACCTCTCCGCCTGTTCGAAGCCGAATTGGGGGACGGCTATCATCAGGCTTCGACCTTGGTCCGGGGATGGCGAACGTGGTCAAGCCGCTCCAACATCTGATCGCGCCGTTGCTCTTCGGGCTCATCTTCCTGCCGGCCGCAGCTTCTGCGCAGGGAGTCGAGAGCGGAGGCGGGGATCCGCTTAGCCGGGAGCTGATACCGGCGCCCGTGCTGTCCCCGGAAGATGTGGTCCGCATTCAGCTCGAAGCGCTGCGCCACAACGACGAGCGCAATCGCGGCATTGAGGTCGCTTTTCGCTTCGCCTCTCCGGCCAACCGCGTTCACACCGGGCCGCTGCCGCGCTTCATCGGCATGATCCGCAACGGCCCCTATGCCCTCATGCTGGACTTTCGGGCAGTGAGCTACGGCCCGGTGGAGTCGAACGGCACGCAGGCGCGGCAGCGGGTCATTCTCACGGACGCGACAACGAGCGTCATCTATTGGTTCTACCTTTCCCGCCAGTCCAAATACCCCTACGCGGACTGCTGGATGACCGACGCGGTGTTCATTGAACCCTCGGAGGGGCAGGCGGCATAAACACGGCCACCTTCTGCAGGTCCCGGCCTGTCCGCGTCCGGCGAGCAGACCGGCAGGCCGCGGGGGCCGACCGCAAAGCGCGGATCTGTCGAGGCGCTACAGGCGAAGGCGGAAGTCGTTCTCGCCTGACTCGTCGATACCGCGGACGAGGAATACCGTGCGCTTCGTGTGGTCGGACACGCCCTTTTCCTCGCTGAGGCGGCGTGCGAAGTCCCGATCGAAGACCGTGCTTGTCGGCATGTAGCGGAGCGTCATGCCTCGGCGCGGGTGCTCTGACCGGTTGGCGAGGGAGCCGTGCGTCAAGTAGACGTCATGCAGCGAGATCTGACCAGCCTTGAGCTCCAGGCCCACCGCTTCAGAGAGGTCAATCTCGTCGTTGTCGATCTCTTGATGCAGGGTCAGCTCGGGGTTGGCATTCGTGTGGTGGGAGCGAAGCTTCCTCGCCTTGTGGCTGCCCCGGATGACCTGAAGGCAGCCGTTCTCGGAGCTCGCAGCGTCCACGGCGATCCATACCGTGCACGTCGCCATTGGTCGGAGCGGCCAGTACTCGCCGTCCTGATGCCACGGCGTCTCGTAGCCGTCCCGCGCCGGCTTGGCAAAGAAGCTCGAGTTCCAGAGCGCGATATTCGGACCCAACACCTGTTCGACCATGTCGAGGATGTCGGGAATTCTTGCGTAATTCAGGAAGGCGAGATCGTAGGCCAGCAATGTCGGGCAGTAGTTTCGGAACTCCGGGTGGCGGGCAACCAGACGTTCGTGATGACCGCGAATGTCGGCAAGATCCGATTCGGGCAGTCGGTAGTCGGGAATCACGTAACCGTCTTCGTGGTATTGCCCGATTTGCTCGGCAGTCAGCATCGCACGTCCTCGTCCAGGGCCTCCGGGAAGTGGCCGAAAATTGTCTCATTTGCCGGGCTCCGATGCAATTTCGCCCGAGGCCCATGCGGAGCACCGATGAAATGCCGGTGGGTGGCACAGTTCCGTGCGCCGGAAGCACCCGGACGCTTCTCTCGGAAAGTTGCGAACGGAATACTTATGGTTGCGGCGCGCTGTATCGCATAGGACAATGCCGCCAATTCGGAGATTCTGCTCCGATCCCGGCGGCACCGGCCACTCGGTCGCGCCCAGTTGTTCGGCGATGTGCCGCCGGAATACCGACCGCGCCGTTGGCCTACCGCTCTCGACGCCGGATCGCATTCGTCCCTCGCCACGTCGGCTGATCGGCGTTTCAGTTACATTGACGCTCCCCCGACAAGGCGTGCAGCCGTTGGAAAGTCAGTCATGCAACTAAAGCGATACAGTGACTATTCGTTGAGGGCTCTGATCTACCTCGGGCTCAACCCTCACCGGCGCTGCACGATTCACGAGATTGCCACTGCGTACGGTATTTCCGTAAACCACCTCACGAAGCTGACGCATCGTCTGGGGCAGCATGGTTTCATTGCGACGTCGCGCGGCAGAAAGGGCGGCTTGGAGCTCGCCATGCCGGCCAGCGAGATCAGCCTCGGCGACGTGTTCAGGGTGACCGAGGGTGACGTCCACCTGGTCGAATGCTTCCGCGGCGAAGAGAACAACACGTGTCCGATCGCGGGGCCGTGCGTGCTGACCAACGTGCTGGAGTCTGCCCTCGCGGCCTTCATCAACGTGCTGGACCGGCACACGCTGGCAGACCTGCTGGCCCCGTCACAGGCATTGCAGGCCATCTTCGCCGCAAGGCAGGACGAGGGCGCGGTTCGGCCGCTGGCCACGGGCAGCAGCGCCACCGCCTAGTGGGATGAAAGCCGGGGCTCCCCGCCGCTTTCAGGAGCCGGGAACGCCGGGGCCTACGATTCCAGCAGCACGCGGAAACCGAAGTTTCCCGGCATGGGTTTCACTGAGCAGCCGCCGGAGCCGATTTCCCGAAGAAACGTCTGCATGAAGCTCTGGTGTTCTCCCTGCAGGATCCGGATTCCGCAGTTCTCCCTGAACACGCTCCCGCCTTCCTGCGCGTACGTCCGGTGCCAGCAGGAGTCGGTCCATTCCCACACGTTGCCCCTGATACCGAAGATACCGAAGGCATTGCCGTCGTCGGACCCGACCGGACTGGTCTTGCGGGTCGGCCTGGGGACGAGTGCGTAGTCCGAGGCCCAGGCCAGACGCTTGTCCGTGAACAGCTGCGGTTGCTCGAACGGTTCATCGGATCCGGCGCGAGCCGCGTACTCCCACTCGTGCTCCGTCGGCAGCCGGTAGGGGTCACCCGTCGCATCGGAAAGCCAACGGACGTACTGCGCGATGTCGTCCCAGCTCACGTTGATCACCGGCCGGTCCCCGCGCCCCCAGCCGTTGTCGTCCGGACGATGGGCGCAGGCGCCAGCTTGGTGGCAGTAGTCCCATTGGGCGAACGTCACCTCGAATTTCCCGATGTAGAACGGCCGCTCGAACACGACGCGTGGCGGGTCGCCGCTCCGCTCGGCAACCGGAGCGGCGTCGGCAGTCGCCATTGCCATCTGCCCGGCCGGGACCCTGACCAGCTCGGGCAGGAACTCGTCGGGAATCGGCGGGGCCGGCGAACGGAGCGCGGCGAACACGCCCACGGACACCGCCACCAGGACCACGGGCACCGCCACGACGCCGAGGCCCAGCCAGCCGACGCGAAGTTTGGACATCCTGCGATTCATGAGGACCTGCTGCTGGGCACCTCCCGGAGCAAGGGGCCGGCGGTCGGCCGCTCCCGGGGACGCGGGAGCGGCACAAGCGCCGTGAAAGCCTACGCGGCGATCGGGCCCGGGGCCTGGACCTGCGTCATCAGGTCATCGTTCCACTCGCCTTCGACGACCACGGTCGCCAGGGCCCCCAGCTCAACCGCCTCGATCAGGTTGTGGGAGAGGTAGACGTACACGCCCGGCTGCAGGAACTTGTACAGCGCCGCGCCGGCCGAACCGCCCCGGATGAACCAAGTCTCAAGGCCTTCCGCCGGCGGGTCGGCAAACGAACCCTGTTCCCAGACGTAGTCGCCGTGGCCGCCGATCAGGTGGGGCCGGGAATCCCGGTTGGCCTGCGAGTGGATGAAGAGCACGGACTCACCGACGTTGGCCGTCATGGTGTTGTCGCCCGTGAGCCCGCCCACGCGGCCGTTCATCACGACGTGGGTCGGGGTCGGCGTCCGCATGACCTCGAGAGTCTCGGCCATCGCGTCAGCGTGCGATTCGAACGACTTGAAGTTGCCGTCGGCGTCGCGCGGTACGTAGAAGTCCTGCTCGCCGACGTAGTAGGCCTTGTCGTAGTGCAGCGCGTTCCCGTGCCGGTCCTTGAGACCGTCCCTCGGCAGCACCATGACCGCGCCGTTCATGCCGGACACCACGTGGTACGGGATCATCTGCCCGCCAGGCGCGCAGTGGTAGATGTAGGTCCCGGCCTTGGTCGCCTTCCAGCGGAGCACGACCTGTTCGCCCGGTTGCACGAGCGTGAGACCGCCGCCGCCCAGCGCCCCCGTCGACGCATGGAAATCGATGTTGTGGGCGAAGATGTTCTCTTCGGGATTCTTCAGCGTGAGTTCGATGTAGTCGCCCTCATGGCAGACCATCAGGGGGCCCGGAATGGAACCGTTGAATGAGAGCGCGTTGATGACGGTGCCGTTGTCGTCGATCTCCCGCTGGTCCTCGACGGCCGTGAGTTCGACCTCGATGATCTTGGGGCCGCCGGATGCTACAAGCTCGTGGGCGGGCGCATGCGGCGGGGCGAGGAGTTCCTGTTTCACCCGCGGCAGGTCGTCCATTTCAGCAGCGGCGGCCGTGTTGGTTGCCACGGGCACCACCATCGCGTTGACGCCGGACGCGGCGCCAAGTGCACCCCCGCCAGCCCAGAGCAGCTGACGTCTGTTCATGTCGAGCATGGCTGATTCCTCCTTTTGTCTGTTGCCTCATCGCCAGGATTCGACGCGGCCCAAACGCGGATCAGCTATGTCACTAGTGGCTTCGACTCCTCGCAGAGACAATCAGCAGCAAGCACATTAAGTTGTATTTTAGATGCATCTTTAAGGACATCAAGCACGTTCGGAGCCGGCGCCCCGGATGGCGGCCGGCCTTGCCACACGTGACGAATCGGCCGCGAGCCCCGGCGCTGTTATCGGCGGCGGATCGTCCGGGCGCTGTTGCGTCCGGCAGTTCATCGCTTGCGCTCATTCCCGCGCAGGTGGTGGGCTCGGTCAGGCGGGGCCCGTGCATGGCGGGTTCAAGAGCACGGGATCCCGTGGCCGCGCGGTGCTCAACGCTGCCCTGCCGTGAACCCGCGCTGTGTCCCCTGGCTTGCCGATGACGGAGCCATCTGGACGTGGAGCAGCCCCGATTCGGGCCGGGTCAGTGACGGCGAGTGCTGCGGCTGCAGGCGGTCGCGTCAGGGTAACGGGAGCGCCAGCGACGGGGTCAGGCGTCCCAGAACCGCACGCGCGTCGTAAGCGTCGGGGTCGCCTGCCGGCTTGGCGCCCCTTCGCATGACGATGTTGGCGTAGGACGCGTATCGGTCGGATGGCCGGGCTCGGGCCGTGGCGAAGCCGGCAAAGGGATCGCCGTAGGAATCGTACCAGCCGAACCCCACGTAGCCGGTCAGGGGGACCGTCGAAAAGTAGGTGGTCTTGCGCTCCGTGTCCCAATGCGCGACCACGAAATGGTCGAAGCCGCGCGTCACGGTGATCTCGGCAGCGCGGTAGAGCAGGTAGTTCTCGACCGTTTCACGCGATGTCAAGCGGTTGCCGCTGAAGGAGATGCGGAAACGATTCGCCTCAAGCGCCTGCTCGGCGTAGCCGTAGCCATCCGCGGCCGGCTGGTACGGCGTCGGTGTACCGCAGGCGACGAGTCCGAGTGTCGCCACGATGACCGTCGCCATCATCATGCGCTGCGTCGGTCCGTTCATCACTGCCAATTGCTCGCAATTCCAGTTTGCAATATGGGGCCCCGGCGATGGCGCGGCAATGTCGGGCAGTGCGTGCTCGCCCGGGCTGCGCGCGCAACTGCGGGAGGTGCCTCAGGTTCGATCAGATAGACTCATAGGTCGGGAAGGGCTTCATTGGGGGACACGATGGACCGCTTCAACGCAATCATCGATTCGGTCAATGCATTCGCCTGGGGGCCGCCCATGCTGGGCATCCTTGGCGTCACCGGCGTCCTGCTGACGTTGGGGCTGGTGTTCATGCCGTGGCGAAAGGTGGGCTACGGCTTCAGGCTCCTATTCGACAAGAGCTCCGCCGTCGGCGAAGGCGAGGTCAAGCCGTTCAACGCGCTGATGACGGCGCTGTCGGCAACGGTCGGGACCGGGAATATCGCCGGTGTGGCGACCGCCATCGCGCTCGGCGGACCGGGCGCCATCTTCTACATGTGGCTCATCGCCCTGTTCGGAATGGCAACCAAGTACGCGGAAGCGGTGTGCGCGGTTACCTACCGCGAGGTGGACAAATCCGGGAAGTACGTCGGCGGACCGATGTACTACCTGCGGAATGGTGTCGGCGAGTTCGCCCCTGAGCTCGGCAAGTGGCTGGGGCTGGCGTTCGCGATCTTCGGTGCGGTGGCGGCGTTCGGCATCGGCAACGCGGTTCAGGTCAACTCCATGGCCGCGGCCTTGGTCAACAGCTTCGGCGTGCCCACCTGGCTGACCGGTGTCATCGTCGCGGCCCTCGTAGGCGTGGTCGTGATCGGCGGCATCCGCCGGATCGGGGAGGTCGCCGGCAAGCTGGTGCCGACCATGATCGTGCTCTACCTCGGCGCCGCGGTGCTGATCATTGCCATCAATATCACCAGCGTGCCAGACGCAATCGGCCTGATCTTTACCCACGCCTTCACGCCGGCGGCGGCGACCGGTGGATTCGCCGGAGCGGCGGTGGCCGCGGCGGTCCGTTTCGGGGTGGCCCGCGGAGTGTTCTCCAACGAATCCGGGCTGGGCTCAGCAGCCATTGCGCACGCGGCCGCCCAGACCAACAGCCCGGTGCGTCAGGGGATCATCGCCATGCTAGGGACGTTCATCGACACCCTCGTCGTGTGCACCCTGACGGCCTTGGTGATCCTCACGTCTGGCGCATGGACCATGACGGGGGCGGACGGCGGCGGGCTGACCGGCGCGGTGCTCACGTCGACGGGCTTCCAGACTTCGATTGCCGGCGGCCAGTACATCGTCACCATTGCCTTGGCGGTGTTTGCGTTCACGACCATCCTCGGGTGGTCGTACTACGGCGAGCGGTGCTGGCAGTACATGTTCAGGGAGAAGAGCCTGGTGATCTATCGGGCCCTGTGGGTGCTGGCGGCGCTGACCTTCGCCAACGTCAAGGTCGACCTGGTCTGGAACCTGTCGGACACCCTCAACGGTCTGATGGCGATCCCGAACCTCATCGGATTGCTGCTGCTCGCGCCCATGGTGTTCAAGGTGACCCGCGAGTACTTCGAGTCGATCGGACGGCCTCTCGCCTGATCGCAGTCGGCAAGCCAGGCTGACGCGGGGCCCCTCGGCCGCCGCGCCAGCCTGTATCGAGCGAACGGCCTGACGCCGGAGGGCCCGGCGTCAGGCCGGGCGGATCATGTCGGAGGCGCGACGCGCAGCGTGAACGTCACGGGTCCGTCGTTGGTGAGAGAGACCTGCATGTGGGCGCCGAATCGTCCGGTCTCGACCAGCGGATGCAGCGCCCGCGCCCGGCACACGACATGCTCGAACAGGCGCTTTCCCTCGTCCGGCGGCGCGGCGCCCGAAAAGCTGGGACGCGCGCCCTTCCGGGTGTCGGCGGGGAGCGTGAACTGGGGCACGAGCAGGAGCCCGGCGCTGACGTCGGCGACGCTGAGATTCATCTTGCCGTGATCATCGGGAAACACGCGGTACCCGACCAGACGTTCCACGAGGCGGTCGCCTGTCCGCTCGGTGTCTCCTCGCTCCACGCCAATCAGGACCATCAGACCGGCGCCGATGGCGCCGATGGTGTCCGGCCCGATGTCGACCCTGGCCCTGGAGACGCGCTGGAGCAGCCCGATCATGGGTGCCGGGTGTGGGCGGAACCGCCGCTTCCGCGGTGAACCGCGGCCGCCGGATCCGCGTGTCCCGGTTCCGGGGAACTCTCGGGCAGGCGCGGTGTGCGACGCGCGGGTTCGACCCCGGTCACGGTCACGCGGCCTAGGCTGCGGCCTGGCTCGGAGCCTCCACGACGCGGGTCCCGAAGTCGGCCGGCGAGACCACCTCCAGCACCTCGTAGTCGTCGGAGCACGCGATCTCGCGGTGCTTGATTCTCGGCGGCTGGAGGATGCTGTCCCCCTTCTCGAGCCGGCGCACGCCCAGTCCCTCGTACTCGAACTCGGCCCAGCCGTTCAGCACCAGCACGAACTGGAAGTCGCAGTCGTGAACGTGCCATTCCTGGACCTCATCCTCCATCCGCTTGCCGTTGGCCTTGATGATGTGCGCGATGTAGTCACCCTTGGTGCCGTTCTTGATGCCGAGGTCGCGGTAGTCGAAGATCTCGCGCAGACCGGGGGTCCACGCGGCGTCGCCCGCCTTGGCATGGACGAATTCCCATTGCTTAGCCATGTCCTGCCCTCACTTTCGCTGGATCAATGGAGCGCGGGGTGCCGATGATGGCATGAAGTGCGGGCGCCGTCTTGCCTACCACTCGCTGACAGGGTGATGCCGATCCGTCATTCCCCCGACTGACACATGTCGCGATGACATCGGACTACCAACTCTGCTCGACGCTTTGGACACACAGTTCCTTGATAAGCACGATCTCTTCTCTTCGCTCGCGCGCGATGGCATGGAATTCGTACTCCTGTTGGCCGCGGCACGATGCCACCGGTCCCCATATTCAGTTTGGTGCGAGACACTGGCGGTCGAGAGCTACCTGATTACGGGGCGCGAGGAAAACGACCGTCTTGCACTATCCGAAAACACAAATTAAAATCTATAGTCAGCAAGAAATCGTCAGGAACCGATTTTGATTCACAGATTTTCCGTAAACAACTTTCGGTCCATCCGAGAGAGCGTCGTGCTGGATTTCCGGATTCCCGGAACCACTCCGTCGGAGTCCTGTTTCCGTCAAAGCCGCTCGAAGCCTCGCACCCGGTTGCCGACGGTGGTGGTGCTGGTTGGCCCAAACGGTTCCGGTAAGACGGCACTTCTCCGGGCTCTTGCCGAAACCGTTCGATTTGTCGCGCATTCGTACGACCAGTCTCCGACAGGCTATTTCGCCGACTTCATCCCGTTCTTGTCGCCTGAGACGCGGGGAGCGCCGACGCGAGTGGAGGTAGAATTCGATGCCGAGTGGTTCGATTTCGGGAATGGTGAAGAAGCCAACCTATTCAGATACACGTTGGAACTCCGTCGGGATGCTTCGACGCTGGCGATCGCCGGTGTCGGCTACGAGGCTTTGCACGCTTTCCCGCAGGGTCGCCCAAGGCGTGTGCTCGAGCGGCGCGAGACCGGACCAGTTTATGTTGCGAAGGAAACTGGGATTCGACAACGCGATGATCGTCTTGCCGCCATTCCTGCAAGCGCATCCGCAATTTCGGCCTTGGGCAAAATGGGTGTGGGCCCGTTTCCATCGTTAGCTCAAGACGTCGGAAACCTGCAAACAAACATTTTCGGCCCTGATCCGGGACGCCCAGACACCTCAGCCGTGATCGACTTCTACCGCAATCATCAGGAACTGCGGGAGCGGGTTGCCGGCAAGCTGCAGCGTTTTGATCTGGGTATCGAGGACATGCAGGTTCAGCTTTTGCCGGACGGTAGATGGATCCTGCTTTTCCAGCATCAAGGCCTGGACTCACCGGTCATATTGGAGAATGAGTCCACCGGTACTCGGCACCTAGTACACGTGTTTCCGCAGTTGGACTATGTCCTACAGACCGGCCATGTGGCCGTCGTCGATGCACTGGACACTGAATTCCATACCGATTTGTCTGCCGAGGTTCTGAACTGGTTTCGCCGCGAGGAAACTAATCCCAAGGGTGCGCAACTGATTTGTTCGCTTCACAACGTCTCGGTACTCGATGATCTCGAAAAAGAAGAACTCTTCATTGTGGAAAAGGATTCCGACGGCTCCACCCGCGCCTACGGCGCCGCCGATGTACGTGGTCAGCGACGTGGCGGAAACCTACAGAGGCAATACCGTAGCGGCGTCTTGGGCGGGCTACCTGCATTTGGATAGCGCATGGCGCAGTACAAGGGTCTGCGTCCGCGCCGGCGACGCATCTTCATGGGTGTTGAAGGCGAGAGCGAACGATCACTCGTCCGGTGGTGGAAGCATTTGTGCGATGAGGCCGAAAGCCACGTGCATTTGGACGTAGTGGTTGGAGGTGGCGGAGATGGGCTGGCGATTGCTGAATTCGCGGTCAAGCGATACCGCCAGGTCGATTTGCGGCGGGCTTCATCGTCCTTGATGCGGACCGGGTTGAGGAAGATCGGCGCCGTGGCCGAGATCCGGCCACGGCGGTGCAGCCCTTCGACATCCAGTTGATTTACTTGCGGCCGAACCTGGAAGGCTTGCTGTTTCGACTATTCCCCGGCAATGAACGGCGACGGGTATCGGCAAGCCATGCAAACCGGCTGCTGCGGAGAAAGTGGCCTGGCTATTCCAAACCTGCCTCGGCGATGGAACTTCGCAGCCGTTTCACGCTGGATGACGTTAGGCGGGTTGGCGAGGTCGATGCAGAACTAGGGCAGTTATTGCAGGCTCTCGGTTTATTTGGCGCGGATCGGGAGCCATGAAGTGCGTGGCGGATGGCGCGAATGCGGGTCCGACTGGACCCAGACATCCGTTGGTGGCGCACCACGGACCAGCTGCTGTTTGCTGCTAGTGCTTCGGCCAGGAGTGGCAGGATTTCGCTGCACGGCTTCACCGTCTCGAGGTCGTCCGCAAGTAGTCCGCAACGGTTGACGACTCGCTGCGCTGCACGCATGTTGCAGCCTGCCGGTGTCCACCGGTGCCCCTTTCTGACGACCTGACTGCGCCCCCGGATTCCGGCTTGTCCGAGACGTTCTCTCCTGCGACGTACCGCAGCATGGCCAATGCGGTGCGTGCCCTCGCCATGGACGCGGTCGAACGGGCCGCCTCCGGGCACCCGGGCATGCCCATGGGCATGGCCGATGTCGCGACGGTGCTGTTCGCCCGGCACCTCCGGTTCGATCCCTCGTGCCCGGACTGGCCGGACCGTGACCGGTTCGTCCTGTCAGCGGGTCACGGCTCGATGCTGCTCTACGCGCTGCTGCACCTCACGGGTTATGCCGACTTCCCGCTCGAGCAGCTCAAGCGCTTCCGCCAGCTCGGCAGCCGCACGGCCGGCCATCCGGAGTACGGGCACGGCAAGGGCATCGAGACCACGACGGGCCCGCTCGGTCAGGGCCTGGCCAACGCGGTCGGCATGGCGCTCGCCGAGCGGATGCTGAACGCGCGCTTCGGCGACGATCTGGTCAATCACCGCACCTGGGTGATTGCCGGCGACGGTTGCATGATGGAGGGGATCAGCCATGAGGCGGCCAGCCTCGCCGGCCATCTGCGGCTCGGTCAGCTCACGGTCCTGCTGGATGACAACGGGATCTCGATCGACGGGCCGACCAGCCTCGCCATGTCCGACGACTACCCGGCCCGGTTTGCCGCGCTCGGCTGGCACACCCAGTCGGTCGACGGGCACGACATCGAGTCGGTCGACCGGGCATTGACCGCGGTGACCGAGGACCCGCGCCCCTCACTCATCTGCTGTCGGACGACCATCGGGCTGGGCGCTCCGACCAAGGCGGGAACCGCGAGCGCGCACGGGGCTCCGCTCGGCGCGGAGGAAATCTCCGGCGCCCGCGCCGCCCTCGATTGGCCGCACGATCCGTTCGAGATCCCCGCCGACATCGCGATGCACTGGCGGTCCACCGGCCGGCGCGGGCGGGAGGAGCGCTCGGCGTGGGAGGCCAGGCACGCCGCCGCCGGGGCTCCGGCGGCCGCGCTGAGCAGTGCACTCGCGGGCGAACTCCCGGAGGCACTGGGGACGGCGGTGGCCGGACTGGTCCGCAAGTTTTCGGAGACCGCGCCGACGTGGGCGACCCGGAAGGCCAGCCAGGAGGTGCTGAACGAGCTTGCGCAGGTGGTGCCCGACCTGGTGGGCGGTTCGGCCGATCTCACCGGGTCCAACAACACCCGTGCCTCCACGCAGGAGCCGGTCACGCCGGGACACTACGACGGCCGGTACCTCTACTGGGGGGTGCGCGAACTGGGCATGGCTGCCGCCATGAACGGTATTGCCCTGCACGGCGGGTTGATCCCGTACGGCGGCACCTTCCTCGTGTTTTCCGACTATGCGCGCTCGGCGATCCGCCTGGCCGCCCTCATGGGTATCCGGGTCATCCACGTCGCGACGCACGATTCGATCGGCCTCGGCGAGGACGGCCCCACCCACCAGCCGGTGGAGCACCTGGCCGCGCTCCGGGCGATTCCGAACCTCCTGGTGCTGCGGCCGGCCGACGCCGTGGAGACGGCTGAGTGCTGGCAGCTGGCCCTCGAGCACACGACCGGCCCGTCGATTATCGCGCTGACCCGGCAGGGGGTGCCGACGGTGCGGACGACCACCGGTCCGGACCGCACCGCCCGCCGCGGCGGCTACGTGTTGCGCGACGCGCCGGGTGCCGACGCGGCCCTGATCGCATCAGGCTCGGAAGTCGCCGTCGCCATGGCCGCGTCGGACCTCCTTGCTGGTGAGGGGATCTCCGCGCGGGTGGTATCGCTGCCCTGCTGGCAGCTGTTTGCCGCCCAGGACGAGGCGTATCGCGAACAGGTCCTCGGGGGTGATACGTTGCGGGTCGGCATCGAGGCGGCCACACGGTTCGGCTGGACCCGGTGGCTTGGCCATGACGGTGAATTCGTCGGGATGACCGGTTTCGGGGCGTCCGCGCCGGCCTCCGACCTGTTCCCGCATTTTGGCATCACGGCAGAAGCGGTTGCCGAGCGGGTGCGTGCGCGGCTCGGCCGCGGCTGAGGAGACAGAATTCAATGGCAGCACGACTGGCCATCAACGGCTTTGGCCGGATCGGCCGGCTGGTGTTCCGGGCCGTTCACGAATCGGGCCGGGATGATGTGGAGGTGGTCGCCGTGAACGACCTCGCCCCACCCGAGACGTCCGCCCATCTGTTGCAGTTCGATTCGGTCCACGGCCGCTTTCCGGGCACGGTCTCCCTTGACGGCGATCGGCTCGATGCCGGCGCTTCGAGTGTCGTCGTGCTGGCTGAACCCGATCCGCAGAAGCTCCCGTGGGGAGACCTGAACGTCGACGTGGTGCTCGAATGCACGGGCCGGCTTGCGGACCGCGACGGCGCGGCCCAGCACCTCGAGGCGGGGGCTGCCCGCGTGCTGGTGTCGGCCCCGGCCAAGGATGTCGACCGGACCGTGGTCGTGGGCGTCAACGATTCGATGCTGCAGGCGAGCGACCGCGTGGTGTCGAACGCGTCGTGCACGACCAACTGCCTCGCGCCGGTGGCCAAGGTGCTCCACCAGCTGGTCGGTCTTGACCGCGGCTACATGACGACCGTGCACGCGTACACGGCGGACCAGCGCCTGCAGGACACGATGCACGGCGACCTCCGCCGCGCCCGGGGGGCGGCGATGTCGCTGATCCCGACCTCGACGGGGGCGGCGCGGGCGATCGGACTGGTCCTGCCTGAACTTGCCGGACGGCTCGACGGCTGCGCCATCCGGGTACCGACCGCGAACGTGTCGCTCGTGGACCTGGTGTTCGACGCCGGTCGCGCGACCAGTGCAGACGAGATCAATGCCGCGATGGCCGCGGCGGCCGGCGGCGCGTTGCGGGGGGTCCTCGCGTACACCGAGGCGCCGTTGGTGTCGTGCGACTTCAATCACGTTCCCGCCAGCGCCACGTTCGACGCCACCCAGACCCAGGTAGTGGACGGGCGCCTGGTGCGCGTGCTGGCGTGGTACGACAACGAGTGGGGCTTTTCCAACCGGATGGCGGACACGGCCGCCCGCATGGCCGCATTTGGCGGGCAGGTCGGGTGAAGCTCCGGACCCTCGATTCGATTTCGTGGGAAGGGCAGCGGGCACTCGTTCGCTGCGATCTCAACATTGCCTTCCACCCGGACGGCACGCCCGCGGACGTGTCCCGGATGGAACGCCTCAGACCCACGATCGCCGAGCTCGTCGGACGGGGTGCCAAGGTGGTGCTGGCTTCGCATCTCGGCCGGCCCGGCGGCACGGTGGACCAAGATCTCTCGCTGACGCAGCTGGTGGAGCCGCTGGGTGAGACGCTCGGGGTGGAGGAAATCGCGCTCCTCGGCGACTGCGCCGGCGACACGATCGAGGCGATTACCCGGGACCTGCAACCCGGCGGGATCGCCCTCCTCGAAAATCTCCGGTTCCATCCCGGGGAGGAAGCCAACGATCCGGAGTTTGCCGCTGCCCTTGCGCGGCTGGGGGATGCCTACGTCAACGATGCGTTCTCCGTGGCCCACCGCGAGCATGCCTCCGTCATCGGGGTTCCCCGGCATCTCGACTCGGTTGCCGGTAGGGCGTTCGAGACCGAGGTGGACATGCTCGGGCGGGCACTCGATGCGGGTGACGGCAGCGTGATGGCGATCGTGGGCGGCTCCAAGGTGTCTTCCAAGATCGTCGCCCTGCGCAATCTCGTGGGCTGGGTCGACGCCCTCGCCGTGGGCGGCGCCATGGCCAACACGTTCCTCGCGGCGCAGGGTCTGGACCTCGGCAAGTCGCTGGTGGAGCCCGAGATGTTCGATGAGGCTCGGGCGATCATCGAGGCCGCGTCGCGATCGGGCTGCGAGCTGATGCTGCCCGTCGACGTGGTGGCGTCCGATGATGCCGCCGGGGAGCCGCAGGTCGTGCGCGCGGACCAGGTGCCGTCGGGGCAACAGGTCTACGACATCGGTCCTGAGACCTGCGACGCCTACGGCAACCGACTCACGACCGTGCAAACCCTGCTTTGGAGCGGTCCGCTCGGGCTTTACGAGGTGGCGCCGTTCGACCAGGGCACGGCGATCGTCGGTCGCACCGCGGCCATGCTGACCCGCGGCGGCGTTCTCACATCGGTCGCTGGTGGCGGGGACACTGCGGCGGCACTCAGCCGGCTGTCGCTGGGTGGTGGCTTCAGCTACGTCTCCGTGGCCGGCAGCGCTTTCCTGCGATGGGTCGAGGGCAGGAGCCTGCCCGGGCTTCTGCCGCTGGCTGCCTGACCTCGTCTCCTCGAGAAGGATTCTTGAGCATGCATGCAACGCCTGAAGTCAAACGCATTCTCAGTCACTACGAGGGGGAATCGCCGTCGCTGCTCGCAAACCTGGGCCGGATCCTCATGCACGGGGCGCTCGGCGGCACCGGCCGGGTCGTGATCCTGCCGGTTGACCAGGGTTTCGAGCACGGTCCCGGCCGGTCGTTCGCACCCAATCCGGACGGGTACGATCCGCACTACCACTACCAACTGGCGCTTGACGCCGGACTGAGCGCGTTCGCGGCGCCGCTCGGCCTCCTCCAGGCCGGCATCGACACGTTCGGCGGGCGCGTGCCCCTGATCCTGAAGCTGAACGGCGGCATGAGCTGGTCGACGGTCAAGGATCAGGCCGTGACGGCTTCCGTGCGCGACGCGGTGCGGCTCGGGTGCGCGGCGGTGGGGTTCACGATGTACCCCGGTGCCGAGGCCCAGTACGGAATGATGGAGGAGTTGCGCGAGATCATCCGCGAGGCGCGGGTGGCCGGGCTCCCGTCCGTTGTCTGGTCGTACCCGCGCGGCGGCGCGCTTGCCAGGGAGGACGAGACGGCACTCGACGTGACCGCCTACGCTGCGCATCTCGCAGCGCTGATGGGTGCCCACGTGATCAAGGTGAAGCCGCCGACGGCGCATCTGGCGCAGAAGGAGGCCGCGGCGGTCTACGCCGAGCACGGTGTGCCGGCCGGAACCCTGTCCGAGCGGGTCCGTCACGTGATGCAGGCCTCCTTTGACGGCCGGCGGATCGTCGTCTTTTCCGGCGGCTCGGCCAAGGGACAGGACGCCATCCTGGCAGAAGTGGGGGAGATCGCCCGCGGCGGCGGCCACGGCTCGATCATCGGCCGGAACAGCTTTCAACGGAAGAAGCCGGACGCTCTCGCGCTGCTGGGCGCGATTGTTGACATCTATCGGAGTGCATGCTGACGCATCCCGGGCCGGGCAGCGCGGAGCAGCGCTGCCGCCTGTACCTCGTCACGCCGTCGGTTTTTGATCTCGAGGCGTTCGTTCCGCGGTTCGAGGAAGCGCTCGCAGGCGGCCCGGTGGGCTGCGTGCAAGTGCGGATGAAGGAGGCGGACGACGCCGCGGTCGTGGCGGCGATGGCCGAACTCCTGCCCCGATGCCGCGAGCGCGGCGTACCGCTGGTGTTGAATGATCGGGCCCATCTCGTGGAGGTGACTGACGCCGACGGGTTGCACGTGGGCGCAGAGGATCTGCCCCCCGTGGCGGCGCGCGAGCGGATCGGGGCGGACCGGGTCCTGGGGGTCAGTTGCTACGATTCCAAGCATGCCGCGATGGAGGCGGCCGCCAGGGCCGATGCGGACTACGTGGCGTTCGGCGCGTTCTTCCCGACGGCGACCAAGACGCCGCGGGCGCGGCCCAACGTCTCGCTGCTTCGGGACTGGGACACCGCCACCGTTGTGCCGGCGGTTGCTATCGGCGGCATCACGCCGACGAATTGCGGACCTCTGGCCGAGGCCGGGGCGGCCTTCGTGGCCGTGATCTCAGCGGTATGGGAACACCCGGCCGGACCGGGCGCGGCCGTGGCCGCGTTCAACCGCGCGCTAGACGAGGCGGCAAGCCGGTCGGCTGTGCGGCAGCGGTAGCGACGGGGAAGCGCAGGCATTCCCCGAGGCCGTAAAGGAAACGGTCAGGCTTCGCGCGCTGCGCGCTTGCGCTGCAGCTTCCGCCAGCGGCGCACGGCTTCCGACTTTTCGCGGGCCCTTCGCTCGGAGGGTTTCTCGTAGGCCCTCCGCTTTTTCATTTCCCGGTACAGGCCCTCGCGCTGGAGCTTTTTCTTCAGCGCCTTCAGGGCCTGATCGACATTGTTATCTCGTACGACGACCTGCAATGGATGCTCTCTCTCGTGGACGCAATTGCTCGAATTCCCGTCGGGACGGTCGCTTTCTATAGCACAGGCGCGGATACCATGGGAAGGCGTGGAGCGTGGCACGAGGCCGGTGAGCGAGGGGGGGGCCGAGAAGAGGGAGGAATGCGGGCGCCCTCGGCCGTCGCTGCGATATCGTCGGCGCGTCGCGCGATCGTATCGGGCGAGGATTCCGCAAGATGACCAGCCGGCGCCTCCCGGTCACGTGGTCGTGCGCCCTGCGCCGGGGGCCGGGCGCCAGGGACGGTCTTGGCCCCGGCAGGACCTGCCGTGTCGCTTGGGGCTGCTGCCGAACGAATCAGATGACGGCGAGGGATTCGGTGGTTGCTCGCCGGACAGCGCCCAGGGGCACGGACTTCTCGAGGGTCACAAAACGGGCGCCGTGCGAGACGGCCAGAGCCAGCAGATAGACGTCCGTCAGCTGGCGCGGGACCAGCAGCTGATGGCGGTCGACGGCGTGATCGTCGAGCAGGCTGACGTCATCCGCCAGGAATCGGTGCCACGGGGTGGATACGGCGATTCGGAGCCGCATGACCGCCTCAGCCGCGCCCAGCACGTTGGGGTATCGCGGCTGAGAGAGGATCCGCACACAGCCATTCTGCGTGAGCGGGCACGAGGCCCATCCATGTTTGATATGCGCTTCCAACCACTCAGAGACCGTCTGGTGCTGGGCGTGGTTTTCGTCAAGCAAGGCTATCAGGACGTTGACGTCGAGCAGGGCCCGCATGGATCAGACTCCCAGCTCATCGCGCAGTTCATTGACGAGCTCGTTGGTGACGACCTCGCCCCCGGACGGAATGGGCTTGAAGCCGTAGACGTCTCGACGCGAATGCCTGGGGCCTGCGGAACCGGCCCGGGCCCGCAAGGCCTCGCGGAGCAGACCGGAGACGAATTCGCCGGTGGTCGTCTGCTCGCGTTTGGCCAATTCCTTGACGGCGTACAGGACATCGCCGTCGATGTTCAATGTGGTTCGCATGCCAGAGTTCTCGTGGCCATCCGGCACGACATGGTAATGCGACGGTCAACAGCATCCAACATCAAGCATCGGCCATCACCAGCGCCAATGTCCGAGGATGCGCTTCGTGGCTGGCGGGACGGCGCTGCGCATTCCGTCCCGCCTCGGTGGGCCCGACGGCCGCAGTGGCGGGATGCCGCTGTTGCGGCGATTCGGCCGAATGTCTCTGAAATCACGTGACCGTTTCTGGCTCGCCCCTATGGCTTGACATATACTTGACATTCTGATGCACAGCTTGGCTTGCACATGGTAACGCCGCTCCCCGCGCTCGGTCCCGCGGGCAGCCGTTGCCGATTTCCCACAGTCGATTCACCGGAACGCCACGCATGCGTGATGACGCCGGTTGGAGCACGACCTGGCGCGCTATAGGCGAGTTGTCCGCACGGTTCCGCTCGTTGTGGCGGGTTCCTGTATCTTCGCGTGGGCCGTCGGGCTACAGGGATTCATCCAGTCGCTGCCGACGGATCCGGCGATCGATTCCGACATCAAAGCCGTCATCGTGCTTACCGGAGGACAGGGTCGACTTGCCGCCGGGTTTCAGCTGCTGGAGGTCAATCCCGGAGCGCGCCTGCTCATATCCGGGGTCGGAGCGGGCGTACGCGCTGCCGACCTGGTCGTGCCGGAGGGCATCGAGTCCCGGGTGGATCTCGGCCGGACAGCCGCCAATACGGTGGGCAATGCCGTGGAAAGCCGGCAGTGGGCGAAGGAGCGTGGAATTGCTCGGGCCGTCCTCGTCACCAGCGATGTGCACCTACCGCGCAGCCTGCTGCTGTTTCGCTATCTGGCACCTGACATAGAGGTCGTTCCGTACCCGGTTGCGGGCTTGGGCGAAAATCCTCATGACCGGTCGCTCGCGTGGTACGCCGCCGCCGCGGTCGAGTATTCCAAGTCGATCGTCATGCGGATCATCCTGATGTTCGGCGGGCTGGACTACATCGCGGGCAGATCGTGATGGCGCCGGCGACAGCACGCCCGCGGTGGAACCGCGCCAAACAAACGCTATATGCTTGTGTTCATACACTTCCTGGGCGTGTGCACATCTCTAGCCGGGAACGTGGAGGTTCGCGGGCTGAGCACGTTCGGATCCATCGCTCGACGATGCCGTCAACAGTTGCAACATCATGACCGAGCCCACTGGCATCGAAGCTGAACCGAAGCGTGCCGAGGACGGAGCGGCTCCCGCCGATCCGGCCGTGCGCCGCTTCCGATTCTTCCGCGGGTTCCGGCGCATCTGGCATGGCCTGCATTTTGTCGGCGTGCTGGCTGCCGGGATTGCCGTCTTCATGGCTCTAGTCCGCGCCAAGGCGCCGCCGGAGATCCTGGACATGACCCTGCCGCCGCTGCCTGTCGCGGCGGCAACGGCCCAAGAGGGGGATCATCCGTCGACGATCATCGCCTACGGCGAGGTGGTCGCGCGGCGTTCAGCCGATGTCCGCGCCATCGTCGGGGGGGCCATTCTGCGGGTGTCGGACCAATTCGCGAACGGGGCGCCGGTGGTGGCGGGAGATGTCCTGATCGAACTGGACCCGTTTGAGTACGAGCGTCGGGTCGAGGAGACGGCCGCCGCGGTGCGGGAAGCAGAAGCACGACTGCACGAAAACCGGGAGAACAGCCGCCATCAATCGGATCTCGTGACCCTCGCGGAGGAACGACGGGACCTGACCCAGACGGAGTACGAGCGGCAGGTGGACCTTGCCGAACAGAACGTGAGCGCGAGGCGCACGCTGGAGGCGGCGCAGTCCAGGCTGGCGGCGGCCGAGGCGGAACTGACGCAGCGACGCCAGCAGGCCACCGCAGGTACGGCCAAGATCGCCCAGCAGGAAGCGGTGCTCGAACGCTTGCGCGCGGCCGAGGCGCGCAGTCGTCGGGCATTGAGCGACACCCAGATCCGCGCTGCTTTCGATGGCTATCTCGCCCAGGTGTCGGGTGACCTGGGCCAGCAGATCAAGGCTGGGGAACGCGTCGCCCGGCTGATCGACACGGCCGTGCTTGAAGTCCGGTTCTTCATTCCCGAACGACAGCTTGCCCGGCTGGTCGAGATCGCCGACCGCGGCATTGGCGCCATCTGCGTGGTGTCGTGGCGGACGGAGGCGGGCGTCCGAACGTATTCGGCTCGCGTGACCCGCATCGAGGGCGAAATCCAGTCCAACAGAGCCGGCGTCAACGTGTATGCCCGCATTTCCGATGCGGACCTGGACGCGGATCCGATCCGGCCGGGGGCCTTCGTTGAAGTCGAACTCTTCGAGGAGACCCACGTACGAACATTCCGGGTTCCGTCGGAGGCACTGCATCCGGGCCTCAGCCTGCTGGTCGCGAAGGACGGGATCGCGGTTTCCCGGGCGGTCACGGTGGTGGCCCGGGCGGGCAACATGGTGCTGCTACGCGGCGACCTGCTCCCGGGCGAGGCCGTGATCGTGACCCGCTCCGGCGAACTTCACCCCGGGGATGCGATCGCAATCGTCGCGGACGAGACGCTACGTGGACAATAGATCGAGGCTGGTCCCGCGCCGGGGCCTGATTGCCGCGTTCGCCCGCCACCCAACTGCGCCCAACATCCTGATGCTGATCCTGGTGGCGCTGGGCATCGCCTCGATGGATCGCCTCAATCGTCAGTTCTTCCCCGACTACTCGGTCGACTATGTGAACGTGGAGGTGGTCTGGCGGGGCGCCAGCGCCGATGAGGTCGAGCAGTCGGTGGTGGCCGCCATCGAACCGGAGGTTCGTTTCCTCGATTCGGTCAAACGTGTCACCTCCACTGCCCAGGAGGGTTACGGCGGGGTGCTTGTCGAGTTCCTGGAAGGCACCGACATGCAGAAAGCGCTCGCTGACGTGGAGACGGCCGTGGCCAGGGTCACGACGCTGCCCGAGACGACCGAGCGCCCGACCATCACGCGGATTGTTCCGTTTGAGCAGGTGGCGAGGATTCGTGTCGCCGGGCCGTACGAAGAGGCCCAACTGCGGAGCTACGCCAAGATCCTTCGCGACGGCCTGCTCGATGCCGGAGCTGACAAGGTCACCATCTCGGATCTTCGTTCACCGGAACTGGTGGTCGACGTTGAGCCGGCCGCGCTCCTCGCACTTGACCTTAGTCTGAACGACGTCGCCGACCGCATCGCTGCCCAATCGCGCGACATGCCTGGCGGCGATACCAGCGGCGCGACCGAGCTGCAGGTGCGCATGCTCGGCGAGCGCGCTACAGCGCGGGAGCTGGCGGCGCTCGAAATCGTGTCCGATTCGTCAGGCCGCACGTTCCGGGTCGACGACTTGGGGACGGTGTCCGATACGTTCGCCGAAGGCATGGCGAGCGGCCGGGCAGGTGGCCGCCTGGCGCTGTCTCTCCTCGTCAGCCGTTCGGAGACCAGCGACATCCTGGATATCTGGAAGGACATTCAGACGTATCTAAATGGCGATCTTGAGGGGCTGCCCGACAACCTTGAGTTGACGCTCTACCGGATCGAGGCCGATGGGGTGATGAGCCGGCTCAACATGCTGGTCCGGAACGGGCTGAGCGGCCTCGTGCTGGTCCTGATCATCCTGTTTGTCTTCCTGAGCCCCCGGACCGCGTTCTGGGTCGCCGTGGGAATCCCCACCGCCTTCGCAGCGACGCTGTTCGCGATGTACATCACCGGGCAATCCATCAACATGATCAGCATGTTCGCCATGATCATGATGCTGGGGATCGTGGTCGACGACGCGATCGTGGTCGCGGAGCACGGACAGATGCAGTGGGAGCGGGGCGTGCCGCCGCTCAACGCGTCGGTCATGGGTGCAAGCGCCATGCTCTGGCCGGTGGTTGCAGCTTCGGCCACCACCGCGTGCGCCTTCATGCCGGTGTTCTTCACGACTGGCCTCGTCGGCCAGATCGTCGGCGCGATCCCATTCGTGGTGATCGCGGTACTCGCGGCCAGCCTGTTCGAGTGCTTCCTGGTGCTGCCGGGCCACCTGCGTCACGCCTTCACGCAAAGGTCCGGCCGCCCCCGCGAGGCCAGGGGGTTCCGGCGGTGGTTCGATCGGGGCTTCGCGGCCTTGCGCGACGGGGTCTACCGACGCTTCGTTGCCTGGGCCCTGACTCGCCGCTACCTCATGGTGGCGGTCGTGGTGGCCTCGTTCCTCGCGGTTGGGGGCTTGCTGGCAGGGGGGAAGGTGAAGTTCGTCTTCTTCCCCCAGCTGGAGGCCAACGTCGCGGAAGTCACGTTCTGGTTCCCGGCCGGTACGCCGCGGAGCACCACGGTGGCCATGGTCGACGAGCTGGAACGCGCTGCCCACGTCATCGACGACGGCGAGTTCGTCGAGACCATCTACGGCTACGTCGGCCGGACACCGACGCCACGGTCCGGCCTCGCCGGTGACCATGTCGGCGGCATGACCCTGCAGCTGATTCCGATCGAGGACCGGAACATTCAGCTGCAGCAGGTCATGGACGCATGGCGGGCCGAGATCCGCCCCCTGCCGGGACTTGAGAACCTGGTGATCGCCCCGCCGCCGCGCGGCCCGCCGGGCAAGGAAATCGACATCCGCCTCTCCGGCGCCGGACCGGCAGCGTTGAAGGCGGCTGCGCTCGAGGTCCGGTCGGTGCTCGCCGGCTACGTCGGCGTGAACGACATTCGCGACAACCTTCCGTACGGCAAGCGTGAACTCGCACTCACCCTGACCCAGCGCGGCCGGGCGCTCGGGTTCACCACGGCCAGTGTCGCCCGCGAAGTACGGGGAGCGTTCGAAGGCATCATTGCGCAGCGGCTGGCGGCGGCGGACGAGGAGCTGGTGGTCCGGGTCCGGATGCGCCCGGACGCCATGGAAGCGCACGCGCTCGGGACCCTGTTTGTGCGGAGCCCGGCCGGGCTTCAGGTGCCGCTGTCCGAGGTCGTGGACATCACGGAACAGCAGGGTTTCTCGGTGTTCCGGCGCGAAAACGGCGTGCGCGAGGTCGCCATCACCGCCACCGTGGATTCGAGCCGCGCCAATGCGAACGAGGTGCTAATCCGGCTCGCGGATGGCCCTCTCGCCGCGGCGGTCGAGCCGCACGGCGCGCGCTGGCGGCTGGCGGGCCGGAGCGAGGAGCAGCAGGAAACCCTCCGCGAGATGCGGCTGGGGGCCGCCCTGGGCCTCCTCGCGATCTACCTGACGATCGCACTCGTGTTCGGGTCGTACACCCGTCCCATCATCGTCATGGTGGTGATCCCGTTCGCCACCGTGGGAGCGATTCTTGGGCACTGGGTGATGGGCTACGACCTCACGATCATCTCCCTGCTCGGCCTGCTCGGCCTCTCCGGCATCGTGGTCAACGGGTCGATCATCGTGGTCAATACCATCGACCGGCACGTGGGCGCGGGTGAAGACCTGCTGGAGGCGGTGGTCAACGGGAGCTGCGAGCGGTTCCGGGCGGTCATTCTGACCACGGCCTCCACGATCGGCGGTCTGGCGCCGCTGCTGCTGGAGACGAGCTTCCAGGCGCAGTTCATTCAGCCCATGGTGGTGACGATCATCTTCGGGCTCCTGGCGACGACGCCGCTGGTTCTGGTCATCGTGCCGAGCCTGTTCCTGGTCCAGAACGACGCCGGGAGGCTGATCCGGAGGCTGCTCAGCGCCGCCAGAATCCGGGAGCGAACATCACCAGCGCCGTGAGAAACTCGAGCCGGCCGAGGAGCATGCCGACCGACAGCGCCCACTTGGCGGCTTCCGGCAGGGGGGCGTAGGAACCGTCGGGCCCCACGATCGGCCCGAGCCCGGGGCCTACGATGGCGACTGCCGAGGCCGCGGCCGACAATGCCGTGAGACGGTCCAGGCCGAGGACCGAAAGGAATCCGGCCAGCACCGTGACGGTGATCAGGAACAGCGCAGCAATGCTCAGGACCGGACGAAGGTAGTCCTCGCTGATCGGCTTGCCGGCCAGCCGGGGCGTACTCACCAGTCGCGGCTGCGACACCTTCCGCAACTGCGCCGCGACCAGCGCCAGCATGACCTGGATCCGGAAGATCCGCAGACCGCCGGTGGTGCTCCCGCTGCACCCGCCGACGAACATGAGCAGGAACAGCAGGGCGGTCGTACCGCCCCCCCACCCGGAGAAATCCTCCGTCGCGTACCCTGTTCCGGTCAGGACCGAGATCACGTTGAAGGCCGAGCGGCGCAGGGCGTCGAACGGCCCGGTCCCGGTGCCCAGCCACAGCCAGAGCGTGACGACGCCGACCGCGGCGCCGACGACGGCGAAGAAGACCCCGACCTCCGGATTGCCGGCAAAGTGGCGCCAGTTGCCCTGCGCAATCTGGCGATAGCCGATGAACGGCAGCGACGCCGCCAACATGCCCAGGATGACGACGGTCTCGATCGCGGGACTGTGCCAGGCGCCCACGGATCCGTCCCGCGTGGAATAGCCGCCGGTCGCGATGGTCGTCATGGCATGGCAGAGGGCGTCGAACCAGTCCATTCCGGCGATGCGGAGCAGGACCACCCAGACCGCGGTGAGAATCAGGTAGATCCTGACCAGCACCAGCGCCAACCGTGCGTCACTCAGTTTCCGGCCGCCGCTCAGGTTGTACTGGTCGATGCGGATGACCTCCATGCCGCCGATTTCCCGGAACGGCAGCATGACCAGCGCCATCACCACGATGCCGAGGCCGCCGAACCATTGCAGCATGGCCCGCCAAAGGAGGACGCCCGGCGGCCGGTCCTCGAGACCGGTGAACACCGAGGCGCCAGTGGTGGTGAGCCCGGAAGCGGCCTCGAAGAACGCGTCGGTGTAGTTGATGCGCTGGTCGGCAAAGTAGAGCGGCAGCGCCGCCAGCACGATGGCGAGCAGCCACCAGAGCGTGATCAGCGCCAGGACCTGCCGCGGGTCATGGTTGCGGCCGAAGTCGCCGGCCAGCGTGCCGCTCCGGCAGGCGAGGGCCAGGGCCACGCCGACGAACGCGGTCGCGGCGCCGGTACCGGCGAAGGCCAGAGACGACGGTTCGCCGGCCAGCAGGTCGGCCGCCATGGGGATCAGCATCGCTGCCCCCACCGGGAGCATCAGGATCCCGGTCAGGTACAGAACCGGCCGGATTCGGAGCATTCGCTGTCCGGGGTCCTAGCGGGGTCCCCGATCGATCAGATACAGGAATTCGCGACGCGTGGAGGGATCGTCGCGGAAGGCTCCCGTCATGCGGCTGGTCACCATGACGGCGTTGCGTTTTTGGACGCCGCGCGTGGCCACGCAGAAGTGCTCTGCCTCGATCACCACGCCGACACCGCGTGGGCGCAGTTCCTCGGTGATCGTATCGGCGATCTGGGCCGTCATCTTTTCCTGGAGCTGCAGCCGCTTCGCGAACACGTCCACGAGGCGGGCGAGCTTGCTCAGCCCGACCACCCGGCGGTCCGGCAGGTAACCGACATGCGCGTTGCCGATGATCGGGGTGAGGTGGTGTTCGCAGTGCGATGAGAACGGGATCGACCGCAGGGCGACGATTTCGTCGTAGCCCTGGGTTTCCTCGAACGTTCGCCGCAGGACGGCGCCTGGATCCTTGGCATACCCGGCGAAGTGCTCGTCGTACGCGCGGATGACCCGGCCGGGCGTAGCGGCGAGTCCCTCGCGATCGGGATCTTCGCCGATCCAGCGGATCAGGGTGCGTACCGCCGCCTCGGCCTCCGCCCGCGACGGGCGTTCACTGTCCATTAGTGGAGCGTGCGCTGGGACCAGGGACTCTCGAGCGGGAACGCCGGGATCTCGACTTCAAACGTCTGGCCGTCCTCGCCCTGCATCGAGTACGTGCCGCTCATGATGCCCGACGGCTCGGACAACGGGGTGCCGGACGCGTATTCGAACGTCTCGCCGGGCGCCAGCACCGGCTGTTCGCCGACGACGCCCTCGCCCTTCACCTCGATCGCCTGGCCGCGACCGTCGACGATCCGCCAGTGGCGGGTCATGAGCTGGACCTTGCCGGCGCCGCGGTTCTCGATGCGGACCTGGTACGCCCACAAGTAGCGCTCTTCGTGCGGCACGGACTGCTCTTCGAGATAGAACGGGCGAACCCGGACCGTGATGCCGCAGCTTTCCTTCTGGTACCAGTGTCCCTCGTCGTCGTCCTCTTCGGGCTCGGCCACGTCAAACGGGTCTTCATTCATGATCAGCTCGCCGAACAGTTGGCGCCGCCAAGGACGCAGAACTGCGCACAAAAGGGGTGGTTGAGCGCCACGCTCTGGTGGGCGTCGGAGAGTTTGGTGCCCAGCTCCAGTGCCTCGTCGTAGGGTAGCAACGTGCACGGGACGACTGCAGGGGCGGGTGCCCCTTTTCGCCGCACGACCATGCGGGACGAGGCGCACATCATGGTATCGGGGTCCACGTCGAGAATCTGCCAGCAGGACTGCGTGATCTCCGGTACATCGCGGCGGCGGTCCATCACCGGAAACAGCACGAGGCGGGCCGGGTCGAAGGCATCGACGCCGAGATCGAGTTCCCGGAACAGTCTGGCGAAGCCGGTGCGCATGTCAGTTTCGGTTTCGTCTTCCAGGAGTCGACACGCAATGTCGGTGTGGAAGCCATGGTCGCGCAGCCAGCCGAGCCCCCGCATGGCCGGAGCCCACGACCGCGCGCCGCGGATGGCTTCGTGCCGTTCCGCGCGGTAATGGTCGAGGGAGACGCGAATGATCAGGCGGTCGCGCCCGGCAAGGTCAGCCAGGGCATCGGCCTGTTTCTCCATGGGGCGCATCGCGTTGGTCAGCAGCAGCACCTGAAACCCGCGATCGAGGCAGCTCCCCAGCATGCCGACCAGCTCCGGATTCATGAACGGCTCGCCGCCGGTGAAACCGATCTGCCGGGTCGCCAAACCGGTGGTTCGGATCTCGTCCAGATAGCCTTCAACTTCCTGCAGCGATAGATACTGCAGCCGGTCGTTGGTCGGGCTCGACTCGATGTAACAGCCTTGGCAGGCAAGGTTGCAGAGTGTCCCTGTGTTGAACCACAGCGTATCCAGCCTGCGCAGCTGGACCCATGCGCGCGGGCTTCCGTCGAGCGTGAAATCGGGGTCGACGTACTTGGCCGACTTCGCGTCGATCATCTGCAGATCGGTGGGGGCGCAGTCGTCCATGGGCAGTTCCGAGCATGGATTGCCCCGGGATCGGGCACCAGATCAAGATAGCGTAGGGGACTCCGGCATTCCACACCGGGAACCGGTTTTCCCCTGCGCACTGAGGGTGTTGCAGGCGCGTCCTGCGGGGCTTGCGGCGCGGGTCTTTGACCGTTGGCAGGGCTGCGGATACCTTCAACGCCAGCGTCGGATGGATGCTGTTGTTCGCGCGGGCGTAGTTCAGTGGTAGAACGTCAGCTTCCCAAGCTGAATGTCGCCGGTTCGATCCCGGCCGTCCGCTCCAGTGCCGTCTGACGGCATGGCACCTTTTCGGGTGACCGTATCGGGCCTACGCACGGTCCAGCGATCCCGCTTCGGCCGTCCCGGCCATGTGGTGTCCATTCTCGACCCCGGCAACCAGACTCCGGTGCCGCTCCGGCGCGGCAACGGCGGGCGGGTGACCCGAATGGCGTTCCACGACGCGGTGCGGCCGACCCGGGGCAAGCGGCTGCCGTCGGCCACGCACGTCCGCCGACTGATCCGACTTGGTCGGCGGCTGGCGGTCGCAGGCTGCCGGCACGTCCACGTGCACTGTTATCAGGGCGTCTCCCGATCCACGGCGGCCGCATTGATCGTGATGGCGGCGGGAAGCGGCGGAGGGCCTGCCGACGGCCTGCTGGATGAGCTGGACCGGATCCGCCCGAAGAACTGGCCGAATAGCCGGATGGTCGCGCTCGCCGACCGGCAGATGGGTTATCGTGGGGGGCTGACGGCCGCCCTGCGGGCACATCAGCGGCGCAAGGCGCACCGGGATCCGACGCTGGCGCGTTTGATCCGGTCGCATTCGTTCGGACACCGCCGCCATGAGGTCCCGGAAGGCGTGTAAGGCCGGCCGGCGAGCCTGTGCGGCGGGCCCGATGGGCGTGGCGAAGAAGGCGTGATGCAGAAAGCGGCAAGGGACGAGAGCATCAGCCCGTTGAGCGAACTCGACGAGCGCTCGCAGGAGATCTTCCGGCAGGTCGTCGAATCGTACCTCGAGGGCGGCGCTCCGGTGGGGTCGCAGACGGTGGCCAAGGAGCTGAACGGTACCCTGTCGCCCGCATCGATCCGCGCGGTCATGGCGGAACTGGAGGGCCTGGGGTTGCTCTACGCACCGCATGTCTCGGCGGGGCGGCTCCCGACCGAGCGCGGACTCCGGCTGTTCATCGACGGGTTTCTCAAGATCGGCGAGCTGCCGGTGTCCGACAGCAGCCGCATCGAGGCGCTCTGCGCCGGGGCCGGGCGCAACCTGCGGGAAGTGCTGCGCGAGGTCGGTGAAGGACTGTCGGGCCTGTCACAGTGCGCGTCGCTGGTGATTACCCCCACCCAGGAGCAGCGCGCGATCAAGCACATCGAATTCGTGCGGCTGGATCCCGGACGGGCGCTGGTGGTCATTGTGGATACCCACGATCTCGTGGAGAACCGTCTGATCGATCTGCCTCCCGGCCTGCCGGCGCATGCGCTGATCGAGGCCTCGAACTACCTCAATGACCGCTTTGCCGGACGTTCGCTCGAGGAAGCCAGCCGCGCGATCGAGGCGGACATGACCGTTGACCAGGCGGACCTTGACGCCGAGACCCAGAGGGTGATCGAGGCAGGGCTCGCAGTCCGTACTGCGGCCGACGGCGATCCGTCGCTCATCCTGACGGGTCGGGCCCGCACGCTGGAGGGAGTACAGGAACGTGCCGCCATGGAGCGGGTACGGCTGCTGTTCGAGGCGATCGAGCGTGGCCGTACGCTCCGCCGCCTGCTGGAATCGACCCTGGACGGGTCCGGCGTGCACGTGTTTATCGGGGCGGAGACCGAACTCTTTGCCCTGTCGGGATGTTCGATGATCGTCGCGCCGATTGTGCAGCACGACAGCGGCACCGGAACGCTGGGCGCCATCGGCGTCATCGGGCCCACCAGGCTCAACTACGCCCGCATCATCCCCATGGTGGACTACACGGCGCGCGCCGTCGGACGCTTGCTCGCCTGAACGATGAAGAACGGGACAGTGACGGGCCCGGGCACCGATTCAACCGCCCTCCTCCGAAGCGAACTGGAATCGGCCCGGCGCATCCTGATCTTCACTGGCGCCGGGATCAGCACCGAGTCGGGCATCCCGGACTTCCGCAGCCCGGGCGGCGTATGGGACCGCAATCAACCCATTCTCTTCGACGACTTCCTGCGTTCCGAGGCGATGCGGCGGGAAAGCTGGCGTCGGAAGCGCGAAACCGACCGGTCGATTGGGCAAGCCGCCCCCAACCGAGGGCACCGGGCGATCGCGGAACTGATGCGGCGGGATTCGGCGTCCATGGTCGTCACCCAGAACGTCGATGGCCTGCATCAGGTGTCCGGGGTGTCGGAGGAGCAGCTCGTGGAACTGCACGGCAATGCCACCTACGCCGCCTGCTGCGACTGCGGGCTGCGGCACGAACTGGAAGACATCTTTCGCGAGTTCGACCGTGACGAGACGTTGCCGACCTGCCGGGGTTGCGACAGCCCGTACGTCAAGAGCGCGACCATTTCGTTCGGGCAGCCCATGCCCGTCGAGGCGATGCGCCGGGCCGAGGCAGCGGCCCGAACGTGCGATCTCGCGATCGCGATCGGGTCCTCGCTGGTTGTCTACCCGGCGGCAGACGTTCCGCTGATGGCGAAGCAGCACGGCGCCCGCTACGCGATTCTCAACCGCGAGCCCACCCCGCAGGACAGCTACGCCGACCTGGTGGTCCACGGCGAAATCGGTGCCGTGCTAGGGGACGCCGTCGGCATCGACTGACTGAGGCTGGGCGTTGAGCCCCGCAACGTTGCAGTCGCGGCCTGGAACCAAGACGCTTCGCAGATTTCGGAACGAGATTCAACCGCCGCGCGGGATGCCGTGCTCGGCAAGGAACACGTGACGCGTTTGCGCGACCCGACCGTGAACAAGACGTGGGAAGTACCCGGATACTCCTCGCCTGCGCTCGTCCGAATGTTGGCGTCCTATCGGACCCGGCCAGCCCCTGCGGGTTGAGTTGACACCGGAGGGAGGGCGTGTAACGCGTGGATGGCGCCGCGGGAAACCGGTGTCGGGAGGGTTCGGAAATCCGGCCGTTCCTGAAACGCGACCAACCTCTGTTGCCGACCCCGATGCCGATCCGGTCCACTGTCACGCTGTCGCGCACGCCGGCGAAGCTCGCCCATCGCGCCGGACGGTTCCACCGACAGCGAGGCTTCCCGGCTTTGCGGTGGCAAGATCGGGAGCAGAGGGCACCGTCTGAAGAGAAGGGAAAGGGGGCGTCGCATGGCGTTTCTTGCACAGGTCGCGATCTTCCTCGCCGCCGCCGTGGTCGTCGTCCCGCTGGTGAGGCGGGCCGGGCTGGGTTCGGTCCTGGGCTATCTGCTGGCGGGCGTCATCGTCGGGCCATGGGTGCTGGACGTGGTCGTGGACGAAGAGGAGGTCCTTCACTTCGCGGAGTTCGGCGTCGTTCTGCTGCTCTTTGTCATTGGCCTCGAACTTCAGCCGTGCCGCCTTTGGGCGATGCGGCGGGCGGTGTTCGGGCTGGGCGGCGGACAGTTCCTGCTGACCGCCGCGGCACTCGGCGGCCTCGCCCTCGTGTTCGGACTACCGCCCGAGAGCGCCGTGGCTGCGGGACTCGCGTTGGCGCTTTCGTCGACGGCCTTCGCCTTGCAAGCGCTCGCGGAGCGCAATGAACTCACTACCCGCCACGGCCGGCTGTCGTTCTCGATCCTTCTGCTGCAGGACCTAGCTGTGATCCCGATCTTGGCCCTCCTGCCCCTGCTGGCGCCTGCGTCCGGCAGCGCCGACGGCGAGCTCCTCTGGCTCGGTATTGCCAAGGCGGTCGGAATGATTGCGCTCGTCGCTTTCGGCGGCCGTTACCTCCTGCGCTACGTCCTGCGCCTCGTGGCGCGGTTTGGCACGCATGAAGTGTTCACGGCCACGGCCCTCCTCACGGTCGCGGGCGTGGCCCTGCTGATGGAGCTCGTCGGCCTGTCAATGGCGCTCGGCGCGTTCCTGGCCGGCGTGCTGCTGGCCGATTCCCAGTACCGGCACGAGCTCGAAGCCGATATCGAGCCCTTCAAGGGGTTGTTTCTCGGCCTGTTCTTCATGGCCGTCGGCATGAGTGTCAACGTCGGGCTGGTGATCGAGACGCCGCTCATGGTGCTCGGTCTCACCCTCGGTCTGATCCTCGTGAAGATGCTTTGTCTGGTCGTCGTCGTGCGCGCCGGCACGCCGAACTGGCGGACGATCCGCGGAACGGCCGTAGCGCTCTCGCAGGGCGGCGAGTTCGCCTTCGTCATTCTCGCGCTCGCCGTGTCGTCCTCGCTGATGGATGAGCGCACGGCCGACCTGCTGATCGTCGCAGTGACGCTCTCGATGGCGGCGACGCCGCTCGCGCTCATGGCCGGCGACTGGCTGAACGGGCGTCTGGAGCGGCAGCCGGAGCCGGAGTACGAACGGCACTTCGAAGAGGAGAACCAGGTGATCATCGCCGGGTTCGGCCGGGTCGGCCAGATCGTGGGCCGTATCCTCCGGCTGCGGCGCATCGGCTTCACCGCGCTCGAGACCAGTGCCGAGCAGGTCGATTTCGTGCGCCGCTTCGGCAACAAGATCCACTACGGCGACGCGAGCCGGGTTGAGCTGCTGCGCGCCGCGAAGGCCGACGAGGCCGTACTCTTCGTCCTTGCGATCGAGGATGTCGAGCGCTCGCTCGCGACGGCGCGGGCGGTGCGCCGGCACTTCCCCCAGCTCACGGTCTTCGCCCGCGCGCGCAACCGCCAGCACGCCTATGCGTTGATGGACCTCGGCATTCACCGCATCGTCCGCGACACCTTCCATTCGAGCCTCGTGCTCGCCCGCGGCGCCCTGATGGAACTTGGCCTCGGCGACTTCGAAAGCCGGCACACCGTCGAGACCTTCCGGGACCACGACACTGCACGGCTGATTCATCAGCACCAGATCGCGCACGACACCGACCGCCTGATTGAAGAGGCGAAGCACTGGACACACGAGCTGGAAGAGATGTTCGCCGAGGACGAACGGGAGGCCGCAGGGGAACGGCCCTAGAGCTCATGGATCGACCTGCTCTCCCCTGAAGCCGTGGGTTACCTCCGCGGTCGAGACCGGGTTGGCAGTACCGCCCCAAGGAGGGCAGATCATGGGCAAGCGCCGCTTGCGGGCAATGCCAGGCTGACGGTTACGCGACGCCGCCCGGTCGGCGCAGCAAGCTCGCAAACGTATGGAATTCTTGCACTCTCAGCGATGTCCGGCGCCATGCCAGTCCGATCTGTCGCGACGCGGGCGCAGCGAGCCGGGAGAGCGAGATGTCTGCTCCCAGCGCGATCTTGGCGTCGACCGCGAGCCGGGGCACCAGGGTGACGCCGATGCCGGCCGCCACCATCTGCACCAGCGTGTGCAGGCTGCTGGCCTCGAACTGCGCCCGCGCCCTCCGATCGCCTAGCCGGCAGGCATCGAGCGCGTGGCCGCGCAGACAGTGGCCCTCCTCCAGCAGCAGAAGCCGTTCGCCGGCAAGCGCATCGAGCGACACCTCGCGTGCACCGGCAAGCGCGTGGGCGCGGTCACAGGCGAACAGGAACTCGTCCTCGAGGATGACCTCGGTGGTGAGGTCGCCCACATCGTAGGGCAATGCGATCAGTGCCACGTCCAGCTCCCCGTCCTCCAACCGGGCGAGCAGCGGGGCGGTCTGCTCCTCCCTGAGGTAGAGCGTCAACTCCGGGAATCTCTCGCGCAGCGCCGGCAGGACGCGCGGAAGGTAGAACGGGCCGATCGTCGGAATCACCCCTAGGCGCATTTCCCCCGTCATCGGCGAGTGACCGGCTCTTGCCATCTCCATGACCTCTTCGGCGTCGCGCAACAGCGCCTTTGCCCGCTCGGCAATTTGCATGCCGACACGGGTGATCAGCACGCGCCGGTTCGAGCGCTCCGCGACGGCTGTGCCCAGCACCGATTCGAGATCGCGAATGCCCGCGCTGAGCGTCGACTGGGTAACGTGACAGCGCTCGGATGCGCGGCCGAAATGTCGGGTGTCCGCCAGCGCCGCGAGATATTCGAGCTGCTTCATCGTGGGCAGGCGCTTCACCCGGCGCCCCCGGGATAGAGTATTCGTAACATACGATCATTGTAATAAGTATTCATCGTTATGCACGAAGTCAGGTAGCTGCTAGGCTCATCCATGCCGTCGTACCGGATGTCGTCAGACGGAGTGCCTTGGCCGTGGATTCACGCAACGCAGTCCGAGTCGGTGAGAAGGTCCGCCACGCAGTTGCGGCTTCGTTCCCACACCCGCTGGCCCATGACTGACAGGGTCGACGGCGGACACGAGGCGCACCATGGTGAAGCGGCGGCACGCGGAACGCACCAAGGCCGTTGACGATGTCGCGGTGCGCGATCGTTCCCGAAGCGCTGCGGCGCAAGGCCCGAATCGGCCGGCCCCGAATCGTGGTCTCCGCAGACGTTTCAAAACGCTGAACATGTAGAGGAGAGAAGCATGAGCGAAGGCAAGTGCCCGGTCATTCACGGGGCTCGCAAAAACGCCGCCGGGAGCGGCACGTCGAACCGAGACTGGTGGCCGAACCAGCTGCGGCTCGACGTCTTGCACCAGCAATCCGCCCTGTCCAATCCGATGGGCGAGGCTTTCGATTACGCCGAGGCGTTCAACAGCCTCGACCTCGATGCGGTCAAGAAAGACATCTGCGACCTGATGACCACGTCGCAGGACTGGTGGCCGGCGGACTACGGCCACTACGGGCCGCTCTTCATCCGGATGGCGTGGCACAGCGCCGGCACCTACCGCATCGGTGACGGTCGCGGCGGCGCGCGCACCGGCACGCAGCGCTTCGCGCCGCTGAACAGCTGGCCCGACAACGGCAACCTCGACAAGGCGCGCATCCTGCTCTGGCCTGTCAAACAGAAGTACGGGCGGAAGCTCTCGTGGGCCGACCTCATGATCCTGGCCGGCAACTGCGCCTTGGAATCCATGGGGTTTAAGACATTCGGGTTCGCCGGTGGGCGCGAGGATGTGTGGGAGCCCGAAGAGGACATCGACTGGGGTTCCGAGGGCGTGTGGCTCGGAGACGAGCGCTATACCGGCGACCGGGAGCTCGACGATCCTCTTGGCGCCGTCCAGATGGGCCTGATCTACGTGAATCCGGAAGGGCCGAATGGCAATCCCGACCCGGTTGCCTCGGGCCGGGACATCCGCGAGACCTTCGCCCGGATGGCGATGAACGACGAGGAGACCGTCGCGCTCGTTGCAGGCGGGCACACCTTCGGCAAGGCCCACGGCGCTGGCGACACGGCCCATGTCGGTCCCGAACCCGAAGGCGCTCCCATTGAGCAGCTGGGCCTCGGCTGGAAGAGCGGCTTCGGTAGCGGCAAGGCCGGCGATGCGATCACCAGCGGCATCGAGGGCGCATGGACCCCGACTCCGGTGACGTGGGACAACAGCTATTTCGACACCCTGTTCGGCTACGAGTGGGAAGTGACGAAGAGCCCTGCCGGCGCGTGGCAATGGGTGCCCAAGGACGGCGCAGGCGCGGATGCCGTGCCGGATGCCCACGATCCGTCGAAACGGCACGCTCCCATGATGACCACGGCGGACATGGCCATGCGGATGGATCCCATCTACGAACCGATCTCCCGGCGCTTCCATCAGAATCCGGACGAGCTCGCGGACGCGTTTGCCCGGGCCTGGTTCAAGCTGACCCACCGCGACATGGGGCCGCGCTCGCGCTATCTCGGCTCGGAAGTTCCCGACGAGGAGCTGATCTGGCAGGACCCCATCCCGGCCGTCACGAACGAGCTGATCGACGAGCGTGATATCGCCTCGCTGAAGGCCGAAATCCTCGCTTCAGGGCTCTCCGTCTCCGAACTGGTGTCGACCGCCTGGGCTTCGGCGTCGACCTTCCGCGGCTCCGACCTCCGCGGTGGGGCGAACGGCGCGCGCATCCGCCTCGCGCCGCAGAAGGAATGGGCGGTCAACGAGCCCGCCAGGCTGGCGTCTGTGCTCGATACCCTCGCGGGCATCCAGCGGAAGTTCAACGACGCGCATGCCAACGGAAAAGGTGTGTCGCTGGCCGACATCATCGTCCTCGGTGGATGCGCGGCGATCGAGCAGGCGGCGAAGGATGCCGGGCATGAGGTGGAGGTGCCGTTCACGCCGGGCCGGACGGACGCGTCGCAGGAGCAGACCGACGTCGAGTCCTTCGGGGTGCTGGAACCGCGTGTCGACGGTTTCCGCAACTACCTCGACGGCCAGTACGCCGTGTCGTCGGAACAGCTGATGGTCGACCGCGCACAGCTGCTTGAGCTGTCGGCACCCGAGATGACGGCGCTCGTCGGCGGCATGCGCGTGTTGGGCGCGAATGTCGGTCAGTCCCGCCACGGGGTGTTCACCGATCGGCCGGGGGTGCTCACCAACGACTTCTTCGTGAACCTGCTCGACATGGGCACGACGTGGGAAACGGCCTCTGATTCGGAGGACGTGTTCGAGGGGCGGGATCGCGCGACCGGCGACCTCAAGTGGACCGGTACGCGTGTGGATCTTGTCTTCGGGTCGAACTCCCAGCTTCGGGCGATCGCGGAGGTGTACGGGTCCGAAGACTCAGAGCAGAGGTTCGTGAACGACTTCGTCGCCGCCTGGAACAAGGTGATGAACCTCGACCGTTTCGATCTCGCGTGATCGCTGGAAAAGGTCCACGGCGGGACGCGTCGTGGACCTTTTCCGCACCGGCGCATCGGATCCGGTTTCCGCGCGGTCGGCGTCCGGTGACTCCGAGCCCGGCGCAGGTCGCGGCGACATGGTTCGTCGCGCCGCGCCGCAATCGAACGTCAGGACCCGAACTTCGAACGCGCCACGGAGCGCGGTGATGGCGGTGCAGTCACGCGGCCGTGGCAGGACTCGCCGACCGGCATCAGCTGCGCGTGTCGGCGTTTCCTGACCGCTGGAGACGGCTGACCGAGGGATCTATTGTCGACGAATCGCGTAGACTTCTCGCGCGTTGCTGTTCCGCCTCGATGCATTCGCGCATACGCCCGTGCAGCCGCACCCGACCGAGCGAGGGAAGCCCTTGCATCGGAACCCAGGTACCACCATCTGCACCACCTGCCTGCATGGGGGACCGGCCTTGACCGACCAGGACGACGCTAAACCGACCGCGACTGACACACCGCCGGATTCCGATGTGACGGCCGAACCCCCGGCCGAAGGTGCGCCCGAGCAAGATTCTGAAGGGGCGCCGCCGCCCGAGCCGGAGTCTGAGATCGCCGACCTCGAGGCCAGGATCGCTGCGCTCGAGGAAGAGGTGGCTGCCGAACGGGACCGCGCGCTTCGTGCACGAGCCGACGCCGAGAACACCTCGAAACGCTCGGCCCGCGAACGCGCTGAGGCCGTCAAATACGGGGCGTCGGGCTTGGCCCGCGACCTGCTGGAGATCGTCGACAACCTGGAGCGCGCCCTGGCGAGCATCCCCGAAGACCGGCCGGCCAAGGCGAAGGACGTGGGGACGCTGCGGGAAGGTGTCAAGCTGACGCTGCAGGAGCTCAACGCAAAGTTTCGCCGCCACGACATCCAGCGCATCGCTCCAGCTCCAGGGGATCCGTTCGATCCCAACTACCACCAGGCCGTAACCCAGTTGGCACGACCTGATTTGCCGGGCGGCGCAGTGGCCGAACTCCTGCAACCAGGATACCGGCACCATGATCGTCTGCTGCGCGCGGCCGTCGTGGCGACCGTCCTGAAGGAGGCCGCTGCGGCGGCGCCTGAAGCCTCGTCCAACGGTATCGACGACCCAGTGCCTGGGGAACCGGGTAACGGGGACCAGCCAACCGAGCCGGACCCGGACGTCACCGACGCGACGGCCGACACGGCACGAGCTGACGCATGACAGACGGGCAGTCCCTGGCGCTCGGCGAAGGGGCGGCCCAACTGACGCTGCCGGCGGACTGGCGACTACGCGAGGTCGAACGGGACCGGGCCAAGGCGACCTTTCCGTTCGGTGACTATCCCGTACTCGGAATCAGCGTGGTGTCGGTGGACGACCCCGACGCGGTGGCCCGGGGCGAGCCCGGCGAGTACCTGCACGGCGGTGACGCCGGACTGATCGCCGCCGGCAACCCTGCCGCCGGCTGGAGTCTGGGTTACCGGGCAGTTCTTGACGACACCGAAGAGGTTCGGATCTGGCGCCGGGCCGCAGTCTTCGGGACGCGCCATTTCCGGATCGTCACGCTGGCGCTGGCCCATCCGGCCACCGACGACGCCCGGGCCGTCGTGGACGGGGTGGTTGATGACATCGAAGCGGTCGCTGCTGGCGTCGCCTTCGGTGCCTCCGAGACGGCGCTCGACCGGGAAGCCCGGGCGGAACGCCGGGCCAGCGCGGTTGTGCTGGACCGTACGACGCCCTGGCCGGGCGTCGCCATCAACCTCCCGGCCG
This sequence comes from Rhodospirillales bacterium, assembly GCA_028824295.1. Taxonomy (NCBI): domain Bacteria; kingdom Pseudomonadati; phylum Pseudomonadota; class Alphaproteobacteria; order Rhodospirillales; species Rhodospirillales bacterium. The sequence goes on from JAPPED010000015.1 coordinate 48,386, forward strand.
CCTGGACGAAGCATCCGGAAACAGGCGAGCGGGTGCTGGTGCTGGAAGCACCGGACCTCCCGGGCACCTGCTTCGTGCTCGAGGGCGACGAGCGAAGTCTTTCCCAGACCCCCCCGGACGCCGAGTCGATGGTGCAGCTCATGCACTCGATCGCGGAGTCGAAGCAGGCAGGCGACATTCTGATCCGGAGCGGCCGCGAGGGTGAGTACATGCTGTCGTGCAACCGGATCAACGAGGATCACCCGGAGGCGGGCCCTCTTCGCGAACGCTTCTGGCACCGTTTCCTGTTCACGCCGGGGCGGCTCACGACGCTCAACGCGACCTTCGTCTACCCGGAAGCCACCGACGAGCCGGAATACCACGCCGCCCTGGCCCGGGTGCTGTCGCGCGCCATGACCGAAGCCGAGGTTGCGATCCCGGTTTCGGACTGATTTTCGCGGGCGGCGCCGTCTTGCAGGGGACGCGCCTCGTTCCCATATACCGTTCCTTGCCCAATACGAATGTCCGCCGCCGCTGAGGGCCGCGGGTCCCCGAGGAGAATGCAATGGCCAAGGTGATCGGGATCGATCTCGGCACCACGAACTCCTGTATCGCTGTCATGGACGGCAGCAGTGCGCGTGTGATCGAGAATGCTGAAGGTAGCCGGACGACCCCCTCGGTGGTTGCATTTGCAGACGACGGCCAGACCCTGGTCGGCCAGACCGCGAAGCGGCAGGCGGTCACCAATCCCGAAAACACGTTCTTCGCGATCAAGCGCCTCATCGGCCGGAACTTCAGCGACGAGAAGGTCACCAAGGACCGGGAAATGGTGCCCTACGAGATCGTCAAGGCCGACAACGGCGACGCCTGGGTGCGGGCAAGCGGCAAGAGCTACGCCCCGAGCCAGATCAGCGCTTATGTGCTCCAGAAGATGAAGGAGACGGCCGAATCGCATTTTGGCGGCGAGATCAACCAAGCGGTCATCACGGTGCCCGCCTACTTCAATGACTCCCAGCGCCAGGCGACCAAGGATGCCGGCCAGATCGCGGGACTCGAGGTCCTGCGGATCATCAACGAGCCGACGGCGGCGGCGCTGGCCTACGGGCTCGACAAGCGCGAAAGCGGCCTGGTGGCGGTGTACGACCTCGGCGGCGGCACCTTCGACGTATCGATTCTCGAGATCGGCGACGGCGTGTTCGAGGTCAAATCCACCAACGGCGACACCTTCCTCGGGGGCGAGGACTTCGACATGCGCGTGGTCGAGTACCTCGCCGACGAGTTCCAGAAGGACAACGGTATCGACCTCAGGGAGGACAAACTCGCCCTGCAACGCCTCAAGGAGGCGGCCGAAAAGGCGAAGATCGAGCTATCCAGCACCGGCCAGACCGAGGTCAATCTGCCGTTTGTCACGGCGGACGCGAGCGGGCCGAAGCACCTCAACATGAAGATCACCCGGTCCCAGCTCGAGAAGCTGGTCGACGACCTGATCCAGAGCACCGTGGTGCCGTGCCGCAAGGCGCTCGAGGACGCCGGGGTCAGCGCCGGCGAGATCGAGGAAGTGGTCCTGGTCGGCGGCATGACGCGGATGCCGAGGGTGATCGAGACCGTCAAGAACTTCTTCGGACGCGATCCGCACAAGGGCGTGAATCCCGACGAGGTGGTCGCCATCGGTGCCGCCATCCAGGGCGCAGTCCTGGCCGGTGACGTCAAGGACGTCCTGCTGCTCGACGTGACCCCGCTGTCGCTCGGCATCGAGACCCTGGGCGGCGTGTTCACGCGCCTGATCGACCGCAACACCACCATTCCCACCCGCAAGAGCCAGACGTTCTCAACCGCCGAGGACAATCAGACAGCTGTGACGATTCGCGTGTTCCAGGGCGAGCGCGAGATGGCTTCCGACAACAAGGCGCTCGGCCAGTTCGATCTCGTCGGCATTCCGCCGGCGCCACGCGGCATGCCCCAGATCGAGGTCGGATTCGACATCGACGCCAACGGCATCGTCAACGTGTCGGCGAAGGACAAGGCCACGGGCAAGGAGCAGCAGATCCAGATCAAGGCGTCCGGCGGGTTGAGCGAGGATGACATCAACCGGATGGTCAGCGAAGCCGACCAGCACGCTGCGGAGGACAAGGCGCGCCGGGAAGCGGTGGAAGCCCGGAACCAGGCTGACAGCCTCATCTACGCGACGGAGAAGAGCCTCGACGAGCATGGCGACAAGCTGGGCGAGGACGACCGGACCGCGATCGACACGGCGCTTGCCGACCTCAAGACGGAGGTCGAGAAGGACGACGCGGATGCCACTGCGATCGCCGCCAAGACCGAAGCGCTCAACAAGGCCTCGATGAAGCTCGGCGAGGTGATGTATGCCCAAGCCACGGCCGAGGCGGCGGGAGCCGGGACCGAGGGCGCTGCAGCCTCCAACGGAGCGGCAGCGGAAGATGCTGACGACGGAACCGTCTACGATGCCGATTTCGAGGAAGTGCAGGAGGACGACAGCAAGGACCGGCCTCGATCCTGAGGGAAGGCGCCGGCAGGTCGCGGTGCCGTCTGTGTTCGCTCTGCCGCTAGCCGGCAGGGGTTCGCATGCCTGACTTCTATGACGTGCTGGGCGTCGAGCGCAACGCCGACGCACAGGCTATCAAGAGTGCGTACCGACGCCTGGCCAAGGAGCACCACCCCGACCGCAATCCGGGCGACAGCAAGGCCGAGCAGACGTTCAAGGACGTCAACCGTGCCTACGAGGTCCTGAAGGACCCGGAACGGCGCAGCGCCTATGACCAGATGGGGCACGCGGCCTTCGAGGAGGGGCTCCAGGCGGGCTCGGCCGGCGCCGGCGGGTTCGGTGGCTTTGGCGACATCTTTGACAGCATCTTTCGCGATTTCATGGGTGGCGGCCGACGTACCTCACGTTCGGCCCGCGGCGCCGACCTCCAGTACGCCTTGGCCGTGACCCTCGAAGAGGCCTACCACGGCGCGAACAAAACGATTCGTTTCTCGGCCGAGGAAACCTGCGAACGCTGCGGCGGCTCGGGGGCGGAGGGCAACCGCCTGGCGATTTGCAGTACGTGTAACGGCTCCGGCGAGATGTCGGCGCGGCGGGGCATGATGATTTTTCAGCAGACCTGCCCGACATGCCGCGGCCGAGGCCAGATCATCGAAGTTCCTTGCAGTGCCTGCCATGGAGGCGGGCGGATTCGCCGCTCCCGGTCTGTCGACGTCAAGATCCCGCCGGGCGTCGACGACGGCACCCGGCTCCGGCTCACCGGAAAGGGCGAGGCAGGTGCCCCGGGAGGCCGCGCTGGCGATCTTTATGTGTTCATGGAGATCGAACCGCATCCACTCTTCGAGCGCGACCGGGAACACCTCCAGATGGTCGTTCCGATTTCATTCGAAACGGCGGTACTGGGTGACGAAGTGGTCGTGCCTTCGCTAGACGGGGGGCGCGTGAAATTGGCGATTCCGGCCGGCGCGCAGAATGGCCAGAAGTTTCGGCTCCGTGGCAAGGGCATGCCCCGTCTGCAGCGTTCCGGGCATGGCGACCTCTACGTGCAGATCAGCGTCGAGGTACCTTTGAAACTCTCGCGTAAGCAGAAGCAGGCGCTGGAGGCGTTCGCCAACGACATGACCGACAGCAACTACCCCACGATTGCCAAGTTCCGGGCTGCCGTCCGTCGCAGCGCGGCCTCGTGACCGCCCCCGTCCGTATCGGTGTCGTCGGTGCTGGCGGTCGCATGGGGCAGGCCCTGGTGCGCGAGGTGGCCGCAGGGAAGGGCGTGCTCACAGGTGCGCTCGAACAACCGGGCCATGCGTCTCTCGGGACGGACGCCGGCCGCGTTGCCGGCCTGGACGACGTGGGAGTCGAGATTACCGCCGCGGCCGACGCGTTCTTTGCGAAGGTCGACGTTGCCATCGAATTCACAATTCCCGAAGCCACCGTTCGACATGCGTCGGCCGCCGCCAAAGCTGGCACCGGCATGGTGATCGGGACGACGGGCTTGGATCCCGTTCAGATGGAGGCGCTACGCCGCGCGGGTACGCGCGTGCCGGTGGTGTGGTCCGCCAACATGAGCCTCGGCGTCAATTTGCTGTCCCATCTGGTGGAGACGGCCGCAACGGCGCTCGGACCCGAATGGGACATCGAGATCATGGAAATGCACCATGGTGCCAAGCGCGACGCACCGTCGGGGACGGCGCTGGCCCTCGGCCAGGCGGCCGCGGCTGGTCGGGGAATCGACCCCGAGACATCTGCGGTACGTGGACGGGACGGCGATACCGGCCCGCGGCAACGCGGCACGATCGGTTACGGCGTGCTCCGTGGCGGCGACGTCGTCGGTGACCATACGGTGGTATTTGCCGGCGCCGGCGAACGGCTGGAGCTCGGACACCGGGCGCATGAGCGCGCCATCTTCGCGCGCGGTGCAGTGCATGCCGCTGCGTGGGCGGTGCGCCAGCCGCCGGGCTTCTACGGTATGCGGGATGTCCTGGACCTGCCCACGTGAGCGGGGACGGGTCCCCCGTCCATGTTGCGTTCAACGGGGTCATGGGTGAGGGCTACGCGGAGTTGCTGCACGCGAGCCTGACACTGCCGCACGAGCTGCGGTGTGCGGGCTCCGACCCGGACGCCTGGGCCGAGGCGCTCGCAACCGCTGAAGTCGTCGTCACCATGGATTGGCCGGCAACCAGCCCCCCGGCGCCCAAGCTGCGCTTGCTGCACCTGCCGGGCGCCGGCACTGATTCCGTCGACGTGTCTGCGCTTCCGGCGGGTTGCGCCGCCTGCAACGTGTTCGAACACGAAGTTCCGATTGCCGAATATTGCATGCGGGCGATGCTCGAGCATGCAATCGGCGTGACGGCAACCGACCGGCGATTCCGATCCGGTGACTGGTCCGACAGCCTGGTCGCCGGCGGGCCCACGCATGGGGAATTGCAAGGCCGAGTGCTCGGAATTCTTGGCTACGGCCGGATCGGGAGAGCCTTGGCGAAGCGCGCCTACGCCTTTGGCATGGAAGTCCGGACGGTGACGGCACATCCGGTTCTCGAGCCTCCGCTCACCCAAGCCCTAACGCCGGACGGCTTGGTCGAGGCCGCCTCCCGGTTCGACTACCTGGTGGTTGCGTGCCCGCTGACAGCGGCGACGCACGGGATGGTCGATGACCGGGTCTTCGCGGCAATGAAGGCAGAAGCCGTGTTGATCAACGTCGGGCGAGGACTGGTAGTCGACGAGGAAGCACTGTTCCGGGCCCTGGAAAACGGAGCCATCGGCGGGGCGGTCATCGACGTCTGGTACCAGTATCCCGGTCCGGATGGACGCTTGGATGTACGGCCTTCGCGATTCAACTTCGAGGGCCTCTCCAACGTCTGGATGACTCCGCACACTTCGGCCTGGAGCACCCCGATGCTGGAGCGCCGGTTCGCCGTCATTGCGGACAACATCGTCCGGATGCGTGCAGGTCGGCCTCTCCTGAACCGATTCGCCTGAAGCTGGTCAAGGATCGCCGCGGCGGTTCAGAGACAGTCCGGGATCGGCTGCTAGTCAAGGGTTGCTTGGCCCCCGACGCTCTCCCCGAGGAAGCCTGAAGAATGAAAGCCGTCGGTCCAGCCGCCGGCCGCTGAACTCCGGTACGGCGGCCGTCGCTCGAAGGCGGTCGATCTGGCGGCGCGGGCATCGATGCCGCGGTTGTTGACGGCTCGAGCCTCGACCTGTCCCAGGCCGTCAAGGTTTCGAGAGGCCGGCCCGCGTTTCTTGGTGCCGCCATTTGAATTGCCAATCAAGCTCATTTGCCGCGGTCGCCACGATTCGCGCGGGCCCCTCGTAGGCGCGCATAAATAAGTATAACTGATGATTACTATCATTAATCGGTATTGGCTATTATCGATAACTATTGCCAATATTATTGGCAGCACCAATTAGGTAGGTGCTCTGAAGTCAGCCGGCTTCGGGATGTTGGATCAGGAGACGACCATGCGTGATCAAGCAATGACGGCAGCCGACGACAGCGTGCCTTCCGTGGATCAGGCGGGCGTACCCGGGGAGGCCGAGCTGGACGAAGTCGTGTGCGGCAGCGGGGCCAATTGCGAACCGGGACCGCAGAACACGTGTGAGGGTTCGGGTTCCGATTGGTGGAATGGTCCCAGCCGCTGAAGCCAGGTTTCCGGTCGCCGAGGGCCCGCGACGGTGGGCAGGTAGCGCGACAGGGACACTGGCGAAAGCACTGGTAGTGGCCGCGCGTTGCGTGCGGCGTGGGCCCGATACCGCACGAGCGGACGGGCTGGAAGAAGGGCTTTGTGGCCGCCTGCGGGAGCAGCGCCGCCACCACGGGAAAGGATGAGGACGTGAGGGTAACGTTACGCCAATTGCGGTATTTCCGAGCGCTTGTCGAGCATGGCTCGTTTAGTCGCGCGGCCGAAAGCGTGTTTGTTTCGCAACCAGCGCTGTCACTGCAGATTCAGGAACTGGAAGGGATTCTCGGCGGTCCGCTGGTCGAACGCGACCGCCGCGGCATCATTCTCACGCAGCTGGGCCGCGACGTGCATCAGCAGGCGTTGAGAGTCCTGGACGAGACGCTGTTGCTGGAGACCTTGGGAAAGCGGTTCGCGGAGACTTCGCTCAGGGTCGCTGTCGGCATGGTTTCGACGTTGGCGCCCTACCTGCTGCCGGGAGTCCTTGAGCGTCTCCAGTCCGCATCACCGCGGATCGAGCTTGACCTCAGGGAGGCTTCGGGTCAGACCCTGGTGTCCGACCTTCTTGCCGGCCGCCTCGACGCCGCCGTCGTGTCGCTGCCCCTGGGGGTACTCGAGCTACCGGAGCGAGAGCTGTTTGAGGATCGCTTCCTGCTGGCCGGTCGCCCCGAGCGACTGGCTGCCGTCACCCACGCGTTCGAAGGCGAGCCTCGCCCGCCGGACTTGTCTCGAGCCGACCTCGGTCCGTTGCTCACCCTTGACGAGGGGCACTGTCTGGGCGAGCAGATCCGAGGGGTCTGTGCCACGTGGCGGCTGCAGGAGGTGCGTCGCGGTGCCGGATCGCTGGCCACACTGAGCAGACTCGTGGCAAGCGGAGCCGGACTAACGCTGCTTCCGGAGACGGCGATCCTTACCGAGCGCAAGAATTCTCCCGAACTGGGCCTCTTCCGTTTCGCCGCTCCTGAGCCCGCGCGGCGCATTGGCCTGGTGCACCGCGTGGCTTCGCACGGTCAGCACTGGATCGACGTGTTGGGAGACGCGGTGGCTGACGCCGGCCAGGCGCTCGTCAAGGATACCCGCACGATGATCCAGGCCGGTACGACAGCCAAGGCCGCGTGAAGCAGTTGGTCCGGACCGGACGGTTGCTGGCCGGTCCGGCAGGGGTGGCACCCCGCGCTGGCCGGAAAGACGGCGGCGGGAGACGAGGACAGCAAGTCCGCCGCAAGCAAAACCTGGGAGGTGGCGGTAGGAGCTGCGATCGGCCGTGGCGGCGCGTGGGTCAGGCTGGCCCGGCACTTTGACGATGACCGCAATGGTACCCTAGGCGATGAGGCACACCACATAGAGGAAGCGGGACCTAGCGCCTTCTTCCGGCACATACGCGACGACGGCGTCGATGGGCCCGTGTCTGATCCACGGCGCACCACTACGAATCGCCCGACCCACTTGGCACAGACCCCGCTGGTTGCGGCCGACGACAGTGGTAGCGTATCTGGCAGGGTTCCGCGCGCGAGACGGCCGGTCGGCGTCCGGACGCCGGACTGCCTTGACGCGCTTCTGCACCGGGTCTCCGACGGCCAAAGGGATGCGATGATCGACGGTGTCACGCCGGCAGGGAAGGATGTGAGCGTATGCGGATCGTCAGTTGGAACGTGAACGGGATTCGTGCGTGCGTTCGGCGTGGCTTTGTGGATTTCCTGGCGAGATCGGATGCCGCCATCGTGGGGATCCAGGAAGTCCGGGCGCTACCCGAACAGGTCCCCGAGGCTGCCCGGTCGCCCGCCGGTTGGCATGCCATGTTCGTCGCGGCGGAGCGCCGCGGTTACAGCGGCGTCGGGATGTATTCTCGCGCTGAGCCGGATCGCGTGGACACCTCGCTCGGTGAACCGCGCTTTGACGTCGAAGGCCGATACATGGCTGCCCACTTCCGCAGTCGCGGCAGCAGGTTTGCCGTAGTCAACGCCTACTTCCCAAAGGGGAGTGGGAAGGATCGCGACAACAGCCGGGTTCCCTACAAACTTAACTTCTACGAGGCGGTGTTGGAGCGCATTCAGCGCATGCGGCGTCGGGGGCCCGTGTTCGTGGTCGGTGATTACAACACGGCTCATTGCGAAATCGACTTGGCCCGACCGAAGACCAACGTGAACAGCAGCGGTTTCCTGCCCGAGGAACGGGCAGAACTCGACCGCTGGGTGGAAGCCGGTTGGGTCGATACCTTTCGCGCGCTGCATCCCGGCCTCCCGGGACACTACACCTGGTGGCGCCAATGGGGCGGCGCGCGCGAGCGGAACGTTGGTTGGAGAATCGACTATGTGCTGGCGTCGCCAACGGCGATGAAGCGGGTCCGCAAGGCATTCATCTGGCCTGACGAGCATGGCTCCGACCATTGCCCGGTCGGCGTGGATGTCGACATTTAGCCTGTGGTCAGGACGGCGTTCAGAAGGAGGACCCTTCGGTCTTGAGGAAGGCGATCTCCTCAGGAGTGGAGGGGCGCGAAAGCACCGCGTTTCGATGGGGATAACGCCCGAAACGATCGATAATCGCCTTGTGCTGAAATTCATAGTCCAGGCTGTTCGCGTCTCCGAGCGCTTCGAATAACGGCACGGCAGCCTCGTGGACGCGTGCCGATTCGCTGTGCTGGTAGGGCATGTAGAAGAACCCCCGCCGGTCCAGCGGGACCTGTTGGTCGGCGCCAGCGCGCACCGCCTCCTGCGCCAGTACCAGCGCCATGCCGTCGTACGCGAAGGCACGCGCATCGTCGCGATGGAGATTGCGGGAGAACTGGTCCAGCAAGATGATTTCGGCGAGCCGGCCCTCTGGCGTGGCACGCCAATGGTGGAGTTCAGCACGGGCGGCGCGCTCGTGGAGCGCACCAAACTTCGTGCGGATCGTTTCGTCGAAGTCGGCGTCCTTGGCCCACCACTGGTCAGGGCCGTGGAGTTCGAACCAAAATTCGAGTATCTGCTTGATCATCCGTTTCTCCGCACGTGCCGTTGACACCACCATAGGGTCGCCTCGGACGTCCAGGCCGATCCTATGTGATGGCGCTGTCGCGCGGCTGCCATTGTCGCGAACCGGTGTCTCGATTCTGCTCTCGATCGTTGTACGCTTGTCCGGGGCCCGAACGGTAGTCGGCCTCGGGTGGTGCCGTCGTGAGGCCACGTCAGTGCTCCCTTGCGCGGGAGCCGGAGCCGGCAATGCGAAACGTGGTGAGCCTCGTGACCCTGGTGGCGCTTGCGGGTTCCGTCGGTGTTGCCCAAGCCCGCTCGGTTACCGATTCCGCAGGCCGGACGGTGACAATCCCGGATACGGTCCAGAGGGTCTATGCGGCCGGGCCGCCAGCGGCCGTCCTGTTGTATGTCCTCGCGCCGGACCGGCTCGTCGGCTGGCCGAGGGCGCCTTCGCCGGAAGACGAGCGCTACCTGCCGGAAGCGTACCGGGGATTGCCCGAGACCGGCCGTCTCACGGGTCGTGGCAATACTGCGAATCTTGAAGTCGTGCTACGCACCAAGCCCGATCTGATCTTTGACTTTGGGTCGGTACGGCGAGCGCACGTCTCGCTGGCCGATCGCCTGCAGGCGCAGACCGGCATTCCGTACCTGCTGATCGACGGACGGTTCGAACACACGGCATCCGCCTTGCGGTTGATGGGCAACGTGCTCGGGGTCCCGGATCGAGCCGAGGAGTTGGCGGCGCATGTGGAAACGCTGCTTGCCGACCTCGAAGCCGTGCTGGCGGATATACCGGAGAGCCGCCGCCCGCGAGTCTATCTCGCCCGGACGCCCTCAGGGCTCGAGACCGGCCTGCAGGGATCGATCAACACGGAAATCATCGAGCGGGCGGGTGGACGGAACGTGGCCGGCGTCAACTCCGACGAGGCGAGCCGGCGCGGACTCACGCAGATGTCCGTTGAGCAGCTGATTCTGGCCAATCCTGACACGATCATCACGTGGGACCGGACGTTCTACGCCCGTGTCCGGTCGAGTCGGGTCTGGGAACCCATCGAGGCGGTGCGGCAGGGTCGCGTGTTCCTGGCGCCGACGTCGCCGTTCGGTTGGATCGACAGGCCGCCGTCGGTCAACCGCATCATCGGACTGCGATGGCTGGGCGGGCTGTTCTATCCCGATCGGATGCGATCCGACTGGCAGGAGGAAGCCCGGTTGTTTTACCGCCTGTTCTATCATGTCGATCTGACGGATGAGATGCTAAGCCGACTGACCGATTGAACCCGCCCGGCAATCCGGAACGACCGCGCGCGCGAGGCGCTGGTCTGATCGTTGGCGGCATGGCCGCCGGTCTGCTGCTGCTTGTCCTCCTTGCCATCACAATCGGGCCGTATCCCGTCTCGGTTGTCCAGGTTCTCGACGCGTTGCTGGATTACGCTGGGGGATCTGCGGGCAAAACAGATGCCCAGCTCGAGACCGTACTGTTCTCGGTGCGCATCCCGCGCGTGCTGGCGGCGTTGCTGGTCGGCGCTGCCCTGGCGGCTGCGGGCACGGTCTATCAGGGCCTGTTCCGGAATCCGTTGGTGTCGCCAGACATCCTCGGCGTGTCCACCGGGGCCGGGCTGGGTGCCGCTGTGGGAATCCTGTTGTCGATGCCCGTGGTCGTCACCCAGGGCTTTGCTTTCGCGGGGGGCCTGGGGACGGTCGCGCTGGTGTACGCCGTTGCGACGGCGGTCCGCGGGCACGATCCGATGCTTGTCCTGGTGCTCGCGGGCGTTGTGCTTGGAGCACTGGCAGGTGCGTGCATTTCGCTGGTGAAGATCCTGGCCGATCCGTACGATCAGCTCCCCGCGATCACGTTTTGGCTGCTGGGCTCGTTGGCCGGCACGCAACCGGGTGACGTCTGGTCGGTATTGCCGTTCGTGGCGATCGGCCTGGTGCCGCTGGTCCTGCTGCGCTGGCAGATGAACCTGATGACGCTGGGCGATGAGGAGGCAACCGCGCTTGGCATCGACCCGCGCCGGCTTCGCGTGCTGCTGGTTGCGGCTGCGACATTGATGACCGCAAGCGTGGTGGCGATTTCAGGCGTGGTCGGGTGGGTAGGTCTGGTGATGCCCCACATTGCCCGATTGGTGGTCGGGCCGAACTTCGATCGCCTGCTTCCGGCCGCGATGATCATGGGGGCAGGTTTCCTCCTGATCGTGGACACGATCGCCCGGACCATGGCGGCTACCGAAACGCCGCTGGGGATTCTGACCGCATTCGTGGGAGCCCCGGTGTTTCTCTGGCTGCTCGCGACCGGACGGCGCAGCTGGTGAGCGTGTTGCGGGCCGAGGGATTGGGGTTCGGCTATCCCCGGTTCCCGGTCGGGCGCGCGGTCGACCTGACGCTGCAGGCAGGCGAAATCATGTGTCTGCTTGGCCCGAACGGCTGCGGCAAGACCACGCTGTTCAAGACCCTGCTCGGGCTGATCCCGCGCCAGGCCGGACGGGTTCTGGTCGATGATCGCGACATTCTTTCGCTTGACCGTCGGCACATCGCCCGAGTGATGGCATACGTTCCGCAAGCCCACTCGACAGTCTTCCCGTACGCCGTGGGCGACATGGTCCTGATGGGACGGACCGCTCACCGCGGCACGTTCTCCGGTCCGACCCGGGAGGACCGGGATCGCGCGACCGCCGCACTCGCGCAGTTGGGAATCGCTGATCTGTCCGAACGGGACTACACACAGATTTCCGGTGGCCAGCGGCAGCTGGTCCTGATCGCCAGGGCGCTGGCCCAGGACGCTCAGCTGATCGTCATGGATGAGCCGACCGCCAGCCTCGATTTCGGCAATCAGCTTCTGGTGCTGAACGAGGTAAGGAAGCTGGCGGCGGCCGGTCTGGGCGTTGTGCTTTCGACCCACAATCCCGATCACGCGTTCACATACGCAACCAGCGTCCACCTGCTAGGCGACGGCGCCACCCAGGCCGCGGGCCGCCCCGTCGAGGTGCTGACGCCGGGGGTGCTGTCCAGGGTCTACGGTGCGCCGATTGCCGTCGAGCGACTGCCAAGCGGCTACAACGTGTGCGTCCCGACCGGCCTGTCATCCGCCCGCAAGACCTAGCTGCCGGAGATGGGTCCGGCGCTGACCTGCGCCGTGTTGAACGACGGCCGGACCGCGCTTGAGGGCGGGTTCAGGGGCTTCGTCGGGCGGCTACGGCCTCAACTTCGATCAGGAATTCCTTCCGGACCAGTCCGTCGATGATCAGCAGTGTGTTGGGAGGATAGTCGGGCCCGCTGAACAACCTCGGAAAGAGCTTTGCACGGACCTCCATGAAGGTCGGCAGCAGGTTTGCGTCGACCAGATAGGTCCGCATGGAAACGATGCTGTCGCAACTCTCGCCGATCCCGTTCAGTACCGATGCCAGGTTTTCGTAGACCTGGCGGACCTGGGCAGCAAAGTCGTCGCTACCGACGATGGCTCCGTCGCTATCGACGGAGACCTGACCGGCGATGTGGTAGGTGCCGAACCCGGCCGGCATGAACGCGGCCTGGGAATAGAGGCCCTGCGCCGGAGCGGCGGCGGGCGGGTTAAGAAGTTCGATCTGATCGGCCACGGTTGCCTCCTGTGCAGGGCGGGATTGCGGAGGATCCAGAGAGTAGAGGAGAACTCAGGGCTTTCCGAGTTGACGAATCCCGGTAATGCTTTCCCATATTCATTGATATGGCTAATATGGGTCATATGAAGACGACCCTCGATATTCACGATGAACTTCTCTTCCGCGCCAAGCGCCATGCCCGGGATACCGGTTCCACGCTGCGTGCCGTGGTCGAGGACGGGCTCCGGCAGGTGCTGGACAGGGCGAATCCGATTCGGGAGCACGTACTTCCCGACCTGCGGGTGGGCGATCCCTCGGCGGATGACCCGCTGGAACAGTACTCTTGGCCGGAGCTGCGCGAGTTGATCTACGGTGACCCGGGTACCCGATGATCGCGGTGGACACGAATCTCCTGGTGTACGCGCACCGTCGCGAGGTGCGACTTGGCGACGCGGCTTTTTCGCTGATGCGGAAGCTCGCGGAGGGCGACCGCGCCTGGGCCATTCCCTGGCCCTGCTGTTACGAGTTCCTCAGCGTCGTGACGAACCGCCGGATCTGGAAGGACGGGGCAACGTCTTCGGGAATGGCATGGCAACAGATGGCGGCTTGGATGGCCTCGCCGTTTCACCGCATGATCGGTGAAACGGCCGATTTCGCTGACATTCTCAGCAGTTTCGTACAGCGTCCACATGTCGTTGGCGGGGTGGTTCACGACGCGCGGATTGCGGCGATCTGCGTCGCGCACGGGGTCGATGAACTGCTCACTCGAGATCGCGATTTCTCTCTGTTTCCCGAGCTGCAAACACGCGACCCGTTCGGCACGCGGTCCATCCGGCACTGACGGATGGCCAACCCTGGGAGGCCAAGGGTTCGGCCTCCCAGTTGACGCACGTCCCTGCGTAAGGCGCGGCGGCGAGCGAAGCCAACTGCCTGCCGGTGCCGGACAGTGCCTCGGGTCACTGGAGTCGAGCGATCTCCTTCCATTGACCGCCCTCGACCACTGACAAGATGACCTCGTCCGAGCCCTGATGGTCGTCGGCCGAGTAGTCGACGTGGTTGTCAAGGATCGGGTCGTAGTAGTCCAGGCTCTCGATCGCCTCAAGGAAGGTGTCGACAGTGAGGTTGCGCCCTGCCTTCTCCAGCGCCCGGGTCAGGCCGGTGGCAGCGGAGTAGCCGAGCAGGGCGCCGGTTCCCGGAAACTCACCGTGTGCTTCCGTGTAGGCCGCGATGAAGGCTGCCGGCTCGGGCTGGTCGGCCCGGGCCGCCAGGTCGGCCCAGCCGGCCGCGGCGAACAGGCCTTCGGTCAGGCCACCGGGTACTTTCGCGAGGAGGGTATGGAAGCTCCCCGAGGACCCGACGAACTTGATGTCGTCGAAACCGAGCTTCTTCGCGGTTCCGAGCACCGTAATCGTTTGGCGGATTCCCAGCGCGAGTCCGACCATCTCGCAGCCCTCGGACCGGAGCTTCTGCAGGGAACCTGCGAAGTCCGTCTCGTCGGGCTTGTGGGCGGTTTCCGCGGCGTACGTCACCGCCGCGTTTGCGGCGGCTTCGTCGCTGAGGGCCTCTTGGACTTCAATCCCGAAATCGGACGGGATGTACATGGTGCAGACCGTGGTGACCTCGTGGTGCTCCACCATGTACCGCGCGGCCAGACGCAGCTGGTCGTAGTACGTGCTGGACCCCAGGAAGCGCAGGCGGATCGGTTCCTCCACCATCTGGCGGGCGGCGGAAAGTGGCGAGATGTTCGGAATGTTGTTCGGGGTCGTGAGCTTGAAGCCGGCGATGTTCATGGGGGTTCCCAGCGACAGGAACATCGCGAACACCTGATCGCGGTTGACGAGCTTGTTGTACCCCTGCATCGCCTTCTGCATCTGGTAGCTGCTGTCCTCGACGACGAACCGGATGGTCCTGCCGTGAATGCCGCCGGCGCCGTTGACCACGTCGAAATGCATCTGTGCGGCAGTGACCGCGGGTGCGCCGAACGCCGCAAAGATTCCGGACAGGTCGTTCACGGAACCGATGACAATCTCGTCATCGCTGACACCCTGCTCGGCGAAGGCGGGTGTCGCGACGATCAGTGTTGCCGCCAGAAATTTCAGGAATCTCATGTTCGCCCTCCTTGACGAAGTCAGTACATTTCCGCGATCAACGCCTCGTGCTTGCGCTGCACGAAGTCGCGGCGAAGCTTCATGGTGGGTGTCAGCTCATCGTCTTCAGCCGTGAGCAGGCAGTCGATCAGGCGGAAGTCCTTCACCTGCTCGACCCGCGCGAACTGGTTATTGACGGTTTCGACTTCCGTACGGATCAATGTCTGCACGGGTTCCGCAGCGCACAGTGAAGCGAAATCCGAGAACGGCACGCGGCGCTCCTGCGCGAAGCGTTCCACATTTTCCTGATCAATCATGATCAGCGCCGTGAGGTACTTCCGGCGATCGCCGACCACGACAGCATCAGCGATGTACGGAGAGAATTTCATCTGGTTCTCCATCGTCGCTGGCGTGATGTTCTTCCCCCCGGCCGTGATGATGATGTCCTTGATGCGCCCGGTGATCCAGAAGAATCCCCGGTTGTCGACCCGCCCCACGTCGCCCGTGTGCAACCATCCGTCACGAATGGTCTCCGCGGTCTTCTCCGGGTTGTTCCAGTACCCCTGAAACACGAGGGGCCCCTTGGCCACGATCTCGCCGTCTTCCGCGATCCGCATTTCCACGCCCGGGACCGCAACGCCGATCGAGCCGGTCTCGTTGCGGTCCGGCAGGTTGACCGAGAGCACGCCCGAGCTCTCGGTCTGCCCGTAGCCCTCGAGCATGACCAGCCCGATCGCCCAGTACCACTTCACCAGGTCCGGCGAGATGGGGGCGGCTCCCGTCGCGACGCGACGCGCGCGGTCAAGTCCGATCATCCGGCGCAGGTTGGCCAGCACCAGCCAATCCCAGAGCCGGTAGCGCGCCTCAAGCCAGTCCGGCACCCGGCGGCCCGTCATCCGGAATTCGGCCCGCTGCATGCCGCAGGCAACCGCCCGACCGAACGCCCACCGGCCGAGCGGCGTTGCCTCTTCGTTCAGCAGCATGACGCGCGAATAGATCTTTTCCCAGAGCCGCGGCACCGCGGTGAAGAACGATGGCGAGATCTCGCGCAGGTTGTCGAAGACGGTGTCGGGACTCTCGGCGAAGTTGACCACCGATTTCGCGGCCAGCGGCACGAAGGCGGACAGCAGACGTTCGAGCACGTGGCAGAGCGGCAGAAAGCACAACTGCTCGTCCCCATCCTCGACGGGGAGCATGCGGAGGCCCGACTGCACGGAAAAGACGATGTTCTCGTGGGAGATCATCGCTCCCTTCGGCTGTCCGGTCGTTCCAGAGGTGTAAATCAGAATGGCGGTGTCATCGGGACGCGACGCGGCGATTTCGCGTTCGAAGCGCCCTGGGTCCGCGGAGTGGGCGCGGGCGCCCAGCTCGTACAGCTCGTCGAGAAACATCACGGATTCGTCAACGAAGCCGCGCAATCCGTCCCGCTCGACCACGATGCACGTGAGCACGTTCGGGACGCGGTCGCGGATCTCGAGAAACTTGTCGAGCTGCTCGTCGTTCTCGACGATCAGGAACCGGCTCTTCGAATCGGCGAGCAGGAACGCCACCTGCTCGGCGCTGTCCGTCGGATAGATGCCGTTCGTGATCCCGCCCATGCACTGGACCCCGAGATCGGCATACAGCCATTCCTTGTTGTCTTCGGAGAGAACGGAGACCACGTCGCCTCGCTTGAGGCCCAGCGACGCGAGCCCCATGCCGATTGCCCGAGCGGCGTCGAGGAACCGCGCCCAGGTATGGCTCCGCCAGATTCCCAGCGTCTTTTCCCGGTGGGCGATCCGTTCCTCCAAGGTCCGGCAGCGGTGCAGGAACACCTTTGGCACCGTGTCGCACCCGTCGATCAGGTACGGGGCACAGGGCGCGGCGTGATCGGCGTGGACCGCCTGGCCGGCTTCCGGTGGCAGGGTTAACACGGGGGATCTCACCTCCAGGACTTCCGGCGTTTCCAGCGTCGGTCGCCACGCACGCTGTTCTGGTGGCCGCCAAGGTAGAACTCCTGGATGTCCCGACTTTCCTTGAGGGCCTCCGTGGGGCCATCCAGCACGATGCGGCCGGTCTCCATCACGTAGCCGAAATCCGCGACTTCGAGCGCCAGCTTGGCGTTTTGCTCCACGAGCAGCACGCTGATTCCGCGTTCCTGGTTGAGGCGTCGGATGACGGTGAAGATGCCGCGCACGAGTAGGGGCGAAAGACCCAGGGACGGCTCGTCGAGGAGCATCAGCTTCGGGCGCGCCATCAGCCCGCGCGCGACGGCGAGCATCTGCTGCTGGCCGCCCGACAGCGTGCCGGCAGGCTGCGCCAACCGTTCCTGAAGGATCGGAAAATAGTCGAGGACCCTGCTGATATCCGCGGCGATGCCGCTGTCCGCGCGGGAGTACGCGCCCATCTCGAGATTTTGGGCCACGGTCAGCAACGGAAAGATCTCGCGCCCTTCAGGTACGTGCACGATACCGCGCCGCACGATCGCGTCGGGCTCCTTGTGAGCGATGGCTTCACCGGCAAATTGCACTGCTCCTTTTTCCGGGTTCAGCACGCCCGAAATCGTTTTCAGAAGGGTGGTCTTGCCGGCGCCGTTGGCGCCGAGCACGGTCACAATGGTCCCCTCCCGCACGTCGAGACTGATGCCGCGGATGGCCAGCACGGGCCCGTAGTAGCTCTCCAGGTTGCGGACCTGGAGGAGGGCGCCGCTCATGTCGCGGGGCTCCGGTCGAGCCCCAGGAACGCATGCAGGACTTCCGGATGCGACTGCACCTCCGCAGGGGTACCAAGTGCGATCACCCGGCCTTCGGCCAGCACCAGCACCCGGTCTGACACTGCGGAAACCAGCCCCATGTCATGCTCGACCATGAGGATGGTGATGCCGAGCTCCGCACGGATATCACTGATCCAGAACTGCATGTCCCGCGATTCTTCCGCGGACAGCCCGGATGCCGGCTCGTCCAGCAGGACGATCCGGGGCTCCATGGCGAGTGCCCGGCCGACTTCCACCACCTTGCGGGTGCCGTACGGGAGGCCGGCGATTCGCTGTTCGCGGGAAGCGTGCAGATCCAGGAAATCGATGACCCGCTCGACCGCTTCGCGATGCGCGATTTCCTCCCGCCGGGCTGCCGGGCTGAAAATCGCTTGCGACACGAACGAAGCCCGGCGGTGGGTATGGCGGCCGATCAGCAGGTTCTGCAACACGGTCGACGTTTCGAACAGGTCGATGTTCTGAAATGTGCGGGCAATGCCAAGCGGGGCGATGTCAGCCGGGCGCCGGTTCAGAAGGCTGGCTCCGTCTAGCCGCACATCCCCGGAGTCCGGCTCGCAAAAGCGGGAGATCAGGTTGAAGAGCGTCGACTTGCCCGCTCCGTTCGGCCCCACGATGGCGAAGATCTCGCCGGGCTCGACGCTGAACGAGACGTTGGTGAGCGCCGTGACACCCCCGAAACGGATGGTAACGTCGCGCACGTCGAGCAGGCTCACCGGACGCGCTCCGTTTTCAGATACGACCGCTGGCGACGGAACAGGTCACGGCGGTAGAACGGAAACAGCTCGAAGTAGATCCGCCACTTGGTGATCCTGCCGTGGACACCCTGCGGCTCGAAGAGGATGAAGAGGACCAGGATCAGGCCGAACACCCCGGTCTCGAGCCCGGGAATCGCGACCCCGCCGGTACCGATGGCCTCCGTGATCCAGTCCCGACCGATATTGATGGCCTGGGGGATCACCCCCACCACGAGAGCTCCGTAGAAGGCGCCATGAAGCGAACCGATCCCGCCAATGACGATCATGAGCAGCAGCTGGATCGAGACCACCACCGTGAAGACCTCGTGGTTGAAGGTGTAGAAGAAATGCCCGAGGAGGGCTCCGGCCCAGCCAGTGATCAGGCAGGACAGCCCGAACGCAGCCGCTTTCGTCCATGCCAGTCGGACTCCCATCGCTTGGGCAGACACCTCTGAATCGCGGATCGCGAGAAAAGCTCTGCCGAGCGGCGCGCGGAGGATGTTGCGGTATCCAAGCGTGATCATGAGCACGATCGAAAGGCACAGCCAGTAGAATCGGTCCGGGGAACTGAACCGGTCCACGTCTATCCCGGCGATAGTGATGGTCGGCGCGGTCAGGCCAATCACCCCTCCCGTCCACGGCTCGGCCAGGACAATGAAGTCCTCGACCAGCATCGATAGGGCAAGCGTCGCGATGGCGAGGTAGATGCCGTGAAGCCGGAACACGGGAATGGCGATCAGCACGCCGACAATCCCGGTGAGGACACCGGCCAGCGCGAACGAGGCCAGAAACGGAAGTCCGAAGCGGTCCATCAGGATGGCATGGGCGTAACAGCCGACGGCGAGAAATGCGGCGTGGCCGAGGCTCACCTGCCCGGCGTGCCCCGTCAGCAGCATGAGGCCCATGCCGGCGACGGCCCAGATGAGGACGCCCGTGACCTCCCCGATGAGGAAGTCGTCCAGCACGAACGGCAGCCCGACGGCGAGCGCGACGAGAGCGGCATAGCGACAGGCCTGATAGCCGTCGGCGAACAGCCGGATGTCGTGGTTGTAGCTGGTCTTGAAGGGAACGCGCATCGCTTCAGAGCTTCTTGCCTCTGACCTGAGCAAACAGACCGTGCGGACGGAAGATCAGCACGAGGAGGAGGACGGCATAGGGCGCGATCTGCGCATAACCGGCCGCGACGTATCGAGCGGCGAAGGGTTCCACGAGGCCGATGATCAGGCCGCCCAGCAATGCTCCTGGCAGCGACCCGAACCCTCCGATGACCGCCGCGGCAAACGCCTTGATGCCAAGCAGTCCGGCGCTCGGGTCCACCGAACCCTTGGCGGCAAACAGGATTCCTGCGAC
This sequence comes from Rhodospirillales bacterium, assembly GCA_028824295.1. Taxonomy (NCBI): domain Bacteria; kingdom Pseudomonadati; phylum Pseudomonadota; class Alphaproteobacteria; order Rhodospirillales; species Rhodospirillales bacterium. The sequence goes on from JAPPED010000015.1 coordinate 67,994, forward strand.
GGCGGCGGTCGCGCCGGCCAGCATCCAGGTCAATCCATGGACCCGCTTGACGGGGATGCCCATGTAATAGGCGGCCAGCTGGTTCTGGCTTGCCGCCTGCATGGCAACGCCAAGTTTGGTGCGGCTGAAGAACAGGTACAACAGGCCGGTCAGCAGAACGGTGACAGCGATCACCGCGATTTCGTCGGCACTCAGGACGACTTCACCAAACGCAACGTGGGTGCCTGCGACCGGATGGTCCATGACCAGTGGATCGTGGCCCCAGATGGCGCCAGCGACGAACCGCAGCACGAAACCGAACGCAATCGTGAGGATGACGACGGCGATCTGTGACTGGCCGAACAGGGGGCGAAGAAGGGTCCGCTCGACCGCCATGCCGAACGCGGCCATGATCAGGATGGCACCGACGCAGGCCAGCCAGAACGGCAGGCCGCCGTGGGATTCGTTGCCCAGTCCGATGGCAATGAAGGCGCCGAGCATCATCATGTCGCCCTGCGCAAAATTGACCTGCTCGGTGGCTTTGTAGATCAGCACGAAGCCAAGGGCGATCAGGCCATAGACGCAGCCGTTGGCAAGACCGCCTACCATGAGCTGAAGATCTTCCAAGCGCCCGCTCCGATAGCACGTCGGCCGATTGACATGAGTGCGCCCCTGACAGTTTCACTGGCAGCAGTGTGTGGTCAACTGCGGGCCTGGTCGGGTGGCCAGGGTCGAAGCGCCGGCGCGGCTGTCGAGGTCACGTATCGCCGGTGTCGGCGGTGATCCGTACAACTTGGCGCGGTCCCCGGCCGATGCTGCGTCCGTCGGGCGCCATGCGCCCCGAGGGCCGGTGCCGCGTATCAAGGTCCCGGTGCGGGATAGTTTCCGGGGTATCCGAAGGCGGATATTGTCGGGGGTGTTCTAAGACGGGGAGACGACACTCGGCGGCAGTGCCCGCCAACGCCGGATACCATCGCGGAGGAGTTCTGCGCACTTGGCACGCTCCTCGGGGGCTAGGAATGCGCCGATCACGAGGCTGCGGCCGTGCGAGGAGAGCCGAAGCTGGTCGGCGCGGTCGCCGGTATCGTCGAAGTCGATCCGAAGCCAATGCGGCTGAAACGTCCAGGACCGGGCCCGGCCGTCCGCGCGCGTTTGCACGATCTGGAGTGCCTCCGTGTCAAGTCGTATCCGCTCACGTTCGCGCGCGCTCCGGTAACTCCACCGGAATGCCATGTAGACAAGGAGCATGTCGAGCCCGAGAAACGCGAAGACGGGCCACGCCCCCAGCGAGGCGAAGACGATTCCAATGGTGAGGCAGGACGCTGCGACAGTGCCCATGAGCAGACGGAAGCCGGTCGGTCCGAGCGATCGGTGCGGCAGGAGCACGGTGTCGAGGAGGACCGTTCGCTCGCAGGCGGCAAGTGTTTGGACCGGTGCCATGACAGAAGAATAGGAGAGTTTTCGTGCTGGGGCAGCGACTTGCCGGAACTTCCGGTCGGGACCGCTGCGGAAAGGCGGAGGCGCGTGCGGTTGTCCTCCGCCATGTCGTCGAGAGCCGGTGCGTACCGCGCAGCTGTACGATGGCTGCCGGTCGATCCGGCAGCTGGCGGGTCGGGGCCGAGGCCATTCGGGGCAGCGGACCCGGTCACTTTTCGCCCTGGGCTTCCGTACTGTCCTGCGGTTTCGCTGGTTGATCCTTCCCGTTTCCCCTTGTAGGTCCTCGCAAATGGTGACATTCACCGGCGCATCGGCGGTCCTGCTTGCCAGCCGGATGGCTTGGGCGGCCGCGACTCCCGTGTTGGGGCCGGTTTTACGCGCGCGCGTCCGGCGCGGGCGCGAAGATCCCGACCGCCTCGGCGAGCGGCTCGGCTACCCGTCCGTGCCGCGCCCACAGGGCCCGCTGTGCTGGGTGCACGCGGCAAGCCTGGGCGAGGCGCGATCGGTGGAACCGATCATCCGCCGCCTGGTGGAAGAGCACGGGATGGACGTGCTGCTGACCACGGTGACCGTGACGTCCGCCCGTGCCATGGCGCAGGCGCTCCCGCCCCGGGCCTGCCACCAGTTTGCTCCCCTAGACCGACGTGCGGCCATGGGCCGATTCCTTAACCATTGGCGACCGGACTGCGCGCTACGCGTGGAATCGGAGATCTGGCCGGAAACGCTCAGTGCGCTCATCCAACGGCGCATCCCCCGGGCGATCGTGCAGGCACGCCTGTCCGCTCGTTCTGCGACACGATGGCGTTGGCTGGGCGGAGCGCTCCGACAGCTGCTGGACGGGTTTGATCCCGTGATCGCCCAGACAACGGTCGACCGGAAGCGCCTCGCGGACCTTGGTGTGGCCCACGTTCAGGGCCCTTTCAATCTGAAGGCCGACGCGGGCGTCCCGGATTCGGATCCGGCGTCGCTGGCGGCCCTGCAGAACGATCTGGGGCAGCGCCCGCTCTGGCTGGCGGCCAGCACGCATCCTGGCGAGGAGACCATTGCCCTGGCCGCGCACGCCCGGCTTTCGTCGCGCTGGCCGGACCTGCTGACCATCTTGTTGCCGCGCCATCCCGACCGGGGCAGTACGATCGAGGCCGACGTGCGGAAACGTGGACTGACGGTCCGCCGCCGGAGTCTTGGGGTGCTGCCGGGTGATGCGAACGTCTACGTTGCCGACACGCTGGGAGAGACCGGGCTCTTCTATCGGCTGGTGCCCGTCGCGCTGGTCGGCGGCACGCTCGCGTCCAGGGGAGGTCACAACCTGCTCGAGCCCGCGCAACTGGATTGCGCCATCTTGCACGGGCCTGACATCGCGAACGTTGTCGATGTTGCCGCGGAACTCAAGCAGGCGGGCGCAGCGACAGAGGTGCTGGATGCCGACACGCTGGCCGCCGCGCTATCGCACCTTCTCGAACAACCGGCGGCGGCCAAGCACATGGCCGCCGCGGCGAGACAGGTAGCGGCCCGGGCGCGCGGCGTCACCACACAGGTGACCGAGCTGCTCGGACCCATGATTGCGGCGGCCAAGGTGGCGCATGCGCGCACCTGATTTCTGGGCCCGCCGGGACAGTGTCGCGGTGCGTGCCCTCACGCCCCTGGCAGCCTTCTGGACATGGGGAGCACGGCGGCGCCAGCGCCGCGGGCGACCGCGGTCCTGTGGGGTGCCGGTCCTCTGCGTCGGCAACCTGGTGCTTGGCGGAAGCGGCAAGACACCGGTCGTGCTGGCGTTGGCCGAGCGACTTCGAAACTCAGGCATCGAGGTCCACATCCTGTCCCACGGATACCGCGGCCGCCTCAAGGGCCCGATTCGGGTGGATCCGCACCAGCACACCGTCAGCGACGTCGGCGACGAGGCTTTGGTGGCCGCGCGCACCGCACCGACCTGGGTGGCTCGGGATCGGGCGGCCGGCGGCGCGGCGATCGCTGCGGCCGGCGCCGACTGCTTGGTCTTGGACGACGGCTTTCAGGACCCGTCGCTGGCCAAGGACTTGGCCCTCCTGGTATTCGACGGCGGGCTCGGTGTCGGGAACGGCCGCACCCTGCCGGCCGGCCCTCTGCGGGAGTCGCCCGACGACGGCTTTCGGCGCGCCCACGCTGCCGTCGTGATCGGCGAGGATACGGTGAACGTGAGCGCGGCCCTGCCCGCCACGTTGCCCTGTATCCGGGCTTCCATGCGGCCCGCGCCGGGCCTCGACGCCCTGCGGCGGCGGCGTGTCTTCGCGTTCGCCGGAATCGGGCGTCCCGAGAAGTTCTTCCGGTCGCTGCGGGAGCTCGGTGCCGACGTCGTCGGGACCCGGCCGTTTCCCGATCACCATCGATACCGCACGCGCGATCTGGAGCGGGTGCTGGCAGCGGCCAGGGAGTCAGCCGCGGTGCCGGTGACGACAACGAAGGATGAGGTGCGCCTGCCCGCGGAGTTCGCAGCACGGGTGATGGTGGCGGAAGTGCGCTTGCGCTTCGACGACGGCGGCGCGCTGGATGAACTCCTGGCGCGGGTGGTCGGCACCAGGGAGCCGGGATGAGGCGCCGCTCCCCGCTCCGGCGAATCCGCCACGCCGCGGAGGCGATCGGTCTGCATTCCGCAATGGCGGCATCCCGCGCCCTCGACATCGACCGGGCCTCCGCCCTGGGAAGCCGAGTGCTCCGGGCGCTGGGACCGCGTATTCCGCTGCACGCAACGGCGGAGGGCAATCTTCGTCGTATCCTGCCGGAACTGGATGCGGCGGGACGCGACCGCGTGCTGTCTGGCATGTGGGACAACTTGGGTCGGCTGGTATTCGAGTTTCCCCATCTGCACCGGCTGGACCCGTTCCGCCCCCAAATTGCGCCCCTTCCAGATGGAACTCCGCGGTTTCAACTGGAGGGTCTGGAGGTGATCGAGGGGCTCCGCGCACGTGGCCAATGCGCGGTATTTGCGAGCGCCCATCTCGCGAACTGGGAAATTGGGGCGCTGGTGCTCACCCGGGCAGGGATGCCGATGACCTACGTCTATCGACAGGCGGACAATCCCTGGGCGGACGACGTCATCCAGAGCTACCGGCTGGAAGACGCTGAGTTTGTCCGCAAACGCCACGCAGGTAGGGCCCTGCTCGATGCGCTGCGTCGGGGCCGCTCGGTCGGTGTCGTCAACGACCAGAAGCTCACCGAGGGGCCGTTGGTCGACTTTCTCGGAGTCCCGGCTGGGACGGCGCCGGTGGCCGCATCGCTGGCCCTGCGGGCCGGTCTTCCAGTCTTCCCGCTACGCGTTCAGCGGACTGGCGGCGCGGCTTTCCGGGTGACCATCGAGCCGGCCCTCCCGACGCCTGCTGAGCGCGGGACGCGTCGGGAACGCAGGCTGGCCCTGCTCCGGTCGCTCAACGAGCGGTACAGCAATTGGATCCGCGACTGCCCCGAACAATGGCTCTGGATTCACCGGCGCTGGCCAGCCTGATTCTAACCCTGGGTCAGGTCGACGCGGTCAAACGGGCCGAATGCGGCAGCTGCTGTTCCCGTGGTACGCCCATGTCTCCAGTCCTCGAGAGCCCATCGGACGGACGGGAAGGCGAGATCGTCCCACGGCACTTCGCTCCAGGAAAACAGTCGGACCTCGAGGCTCTCGGCTCCCGGCGCAATATTGGGATCCATGAGCTGAGCGGCAAAGATGAGCTGGATGAGCGAGATGCGGGGTAGCGAATAGATGCCCAACGGCCGTTCGATCGCGATGACCGCTCCGGCTTCCTCCTCGGCCTCCCGCCTGGCGCCCGCCGCCGCGGTTTCGCCGGTTTCCAAGTAGCCCGCCGGCATGGTCCAGAAACCCGTACGGGGTGGAATGGCGCGTCGGCACAACAGCACCTGCTCGTCGTATTGAACGACCGCTCCCACCACGATCCGCGGATTCATATAGTGGATGAATCCGCAGTCGGTACAGACGTTTCGTTCGCGGTTGTCACCCTCCGGCACCATGCGGACGACAGGACCACGAAGCGGTGCGTCGCTCACCGGCCGGCCGGAGGAGGATTCTGATAGGCCGGAAGAGCGCACACCCACAGGAGCCCCTGTTGCGCCGGCACGCGATACTCCGCAAGCCCGATTTCCATGCCGGTGTGACCGGCGATGGGTTCGGCGCGGAACGTGCCGAACAACCGGTCCCACCAGGTGACGCTGAACCCGAAATTCGAATCGGTTTCGGCCCGGATCGTCGAGTGGTGCACCCTATGCACGTCGGGGGTCACGATCACCAGTCGGAGTACCCGGTCGACGGCCTGGGGCAGAGCCAGGTTCGCATGGTGGAAGAGGGAAGTGGCGTTCAGCAGCACCTCGAAGGCCACGACGGCCGCTGGCGGCACGCCAAGCAAGGCAATGGTGGCGAACTTGATCAACATGGACAACACGATTTCACCGGGATGAAACCGGACTCCGGTGGTCACATCGACCTCGAGATCGGCATGATGGACTCGGTGAAAGCGCCACAGAAACGGGACGTGGTGGAAGGCTGCGTGCTGGGCGTAGATGACCAGGTCCAGCAGAGCAATGCCGACCAGGCACGCGGCCCAGTAGGGAACGCCGAGGATCGGTGCGAGGCCGATCTCGTGGGTGGTCATCATGGCTGCCCACTCGACCGCGAGCAGCGGAAAGAGCAGGCGGAGTGTCACTGTGTTGATGGCGGTCAGCGCCAGGTTCACCCCCCACCTCTTGGCCGTCGGTGCACGGCGCTGCCGCCGCGGAAACAGTTTCTCCAGAAGCGCCATGACGGCAAGTACGCCGGCGAAGGAAAAGAGGCGCACCTGATCTTCGTACAGGATCAGAAATTCCAACGCGGTATGTCCCCGGTCATGCGCATTCCAGTATAAGGGGCTGTCCGTTTCCGGGAATTAGCGATGCGAAGCATGGTGGTCTCAGCACTGGGCGGCCCCGAGGTCCTGTGCCTCGAGGAGGGGCCAAGTCCGGCGCTCGAGCCGGAGTCCGTCCGGATCGACGTGTACGCGGCTGGAGTCAATTTCGCGGACTCCTTGTTGCTGCGCGGCCGATACCAGGTGCGCCCGCGGCCACCCTTCGCCCCCGGCCTCGAGATCGCTGGCGTTGTGCGGGAGATAGGTGCCGGAGTCCGGGCTCGCACCGTTGGAGAGCGCGTACTCGGCGTCATGCGTTACGGGGGTTTTGCCGACGAGGTGGTGATGCCCGAGGAAAACACGTACCCGCTGCCGGTGGGAATGGATTTCACGACGGGCGCCGCGTTCCCGGTCGCCTACGGAACCGCGCACGGCGCGCTTTCCTGGAAGGCGGCGCTGGCGGCCGGCGAAACGTGCCTGGTGCTCGGGGCGGCCGGCGGTGTGGGGCTGGCGGGCGTGGAAATTGCCGCGGCGATGGGTGCGCAGGTCATCGCGGCCGCCGGCAATGATGAGAAGCTGGCAATCTGCCGCGAACACGGCGCGACGGCAGGCATCAATTACCGGACCGACCGGGTGCGGACACGGTTGCCGGACCTGGCGCCCGGCGGCGTCGATGTGGTGCTGGACACCGTGGGAGGAGATGCCGGCGACGATGCCCTACGGCGACTTGCGTGGGACGGCAGGATGGTGACCGTGGGGTTTACCGCCGGCCGAATTCCGACATTTCCCGCCAACCGATTGCTCCTGCAGAACGCCGCGGTTCACGGTCTCTACTGGGGTGAAGTTGCTGCACGCGAGCCGCAGCGGGTGGGAAAATCGTTCGCGCGCCTCGGCGAGTGGTATGGCGAGGGACGCCTGCGCCCCAGGGTGGCGACCGTGTTGCCCCTCGACAAAGCGGCGCATGCGATCGAACTGCTCTTGTCGCGGGCTGTCAGCGGCAAGGTCGTGCTTGATTGTCGGCGTTGAGCCGCACTCGCTGCAGCCCGGCGGCTCGGCCCGGGGATCAGATAATCGATCCCGACAGCCATGGTGCGTAGGGCACGGACGTGTTTGAACCACGATTACTGACCGAGACGTCGGTCAGCGGGGTCGCGCCTCGATGACGTCGCGGCCGTTGCCGCGGGACCTGCCGATGTGGCGGCTGGCCGTGCCGATGATTCTGTCCAATCTCACGGTGCCATTGGTTGGCATGGTGGACACCGCTGTCGTGGGCCGTATCAGCGTTGCGGACATTGGCGCGGTGGCCGTGGGCGCCACGGTGTTCTCGTTCCTGTTCTGGACATTTGCATTTGTCCGCATGGGAACGACGGGTTTTGCGGCTCAGGCGCACGGGGCCGGCGACTTTCAGGGATTGGCCGGCGCCGGCGTTCGCGCCTACGCGATGGCCGTGGTGATCGGCTGCGGGATGCTGATCCTGTCGATGCCCATCCGCTGGCTCGGGCTGCTGGTCGTTGGGCCTTCGGAGGCAGTCGCCCCGCTGGCCGACACGTACATAGGCATCCGTATCTGGTCGGCTCCCGCGACGTTGGTGAACTTTGTGGCCGCCGGCTGGCTCCTCGGGGTGCAGCGGGCAGACCTCGTCTTGGCCCTCCAGGTATTTATCAATCTGCTCAACGTGGCGCTCGACCTGTTGCTGGGAGTCGTCTTGGGATGGGGGCTGGTCGGCGTCGCATGGGCGACGGTGATCGCTGAGCTGAGCGGCTCCGGGATCAGCATCGCGCTGACCGCCCGCCTTGCGGCCAAGCGAGGGGCTCCGTTTCGACTGGCGGCCGTTCGGGATCTGCAGGCCTTTCGACGGATTGCTTCGGTCAACACTGACATTTTCCTGCGGACACTGATCGCGGTTTGCACGATCACGTCGTTCACGGCCGTGGGCGCCCGCATGGGCGAGCTGGTCTTGGCTGCGAACGGCATCCTGATGCTGCTCCAGACCTTTGTCGCCTACGGGCTCGACGGTTTCGCACATGCCGCCGAAGCTCTGGTGGGCGGCGCCGTCGGACGGCGCGACCGGCGAGCGTTTCGGGCGGCAGTGGCCGCGACCAGCCGATGGGCAGTGTTGGTCTCGGGGTGCTATGTGGCCGGGTACGCGCTGTTCGGAAATCAGATCGTAGGCATGATCTCGAACCTCCCGGAAGTACGCCAAATGGCGAGCACCTATCTGCCTTGGTCAATCGTGCTGCCGATCGTTTCGGTCTGGAGTTTCCAGCTGGACGGCATCTTCATCGGGGCGACCCGAACGCGGGCCATGCTCGTGGGCATGGCAATCAGCGGTGCCACGTTCTTCGTGGCGATGGCAGTTCTTGTGCCGCTGTACGCCAATCACGGGCTTTGGGCCGCTTACCTGGTGTTCATGGTGGCTCGGGCAGTGACGCTTGGCGCAGCGTACCCGGCGCTGGAGCGGACGCTACGCAACTGACAATCGCGGGCCCGCGAACCCGGGGCCAGGCCGTAGCGCCGAATGCGATGGAGACCGTAAAGACCTGTTAGGACATTCAGAAGCGTACGTCGGCGGCGGCGATCTGGAGCAGCGAGTGTCCGTCTGTTCCCCCGGCGGGGGACACGATCCCGTTAAGGAGGCGACGGGGGCTTAGGTGTGCGAGGAGGCGCTTGGCCGCATGCGCGCAGCACAAGACCGGGTGGCGGCAACCTTGTGGACAGTGATTTCGGCACTCGAGAGCAGTGCCGTACGTTGCTGAATGCGTGGCGAAGACATGAAAGACAAGCTCGGCGGGCCCGAGCGTCTAGTTGCATGGTGTGTCCGGTGAACGGCGGCTCCGATCACGTAGTCTCTTGGGACAGGCCGTCGTCGGAAGTCGAACGCCGCCGTCGCTTGGAGGCCCACGCTTCGACGTCGGCACGCAGATAGCGCACCCGGTTGCCAAACTTGTGAAACTCTGGGCCGTCTCCACTCACGCGGTAACGGTCCAGCGTGCGCGGGGAAAGGCCCAGTAGAGCCGCCACCTCGCGCGTGCTCATATACTGGTGGGGGTTGTCCGTCATGCCGTGACCTCCATTGGCTGCACCTTGCGGCTTCGACTCCTGTCCGGACGATGCAGCGCGAACCGCCCGACGTTCCGCGTCATTTGAGTGCTTTCTCATCCACGCGCGTGCCTTGTCTACCGTTGCGAGACGGGGCGACGCACCGTGGCGAAGCTGTGTGACGAAGGAAGGACTACCGGTTACGCCTCGACCAAACTCCGATGACTTGACCCGGGTGACTGACAGAAAAGCCTCGACCTCGCGTCGAAACGTAGGGCCCATGGGCTCAAGACCCATGTATTCCAACACTCTGTCGGCGGTGTTGAGCTGCGGTGACCGCCCGAGTTCCAAGTCAGCGACGAACGACGGATCGCCCACTGCTGCCTCGCCGAACGCCGTGCGCGTCATGCCGCGTCGTCGGATGAATGCGTTGATAGCGAAACGGAGTGTCTTCTCCCAATTCATTGTTGCCACAAGTAGTTGGATTAACCTCGTTTGACAATAACTTTTGTTATTTAATTGACTAGTCATGACGACAAAAACGCGAGAACATGCGAGAAAGCGCGACTAGATATGAGAAAAAAGCCCGGAATTTTCCGGATGTTAGGTGATGCCTGTCGGTGACTGGGTAGGACCGCGCTGACCAGCGGGGTACTGGGGCGTAGGAGGCGGCGGTGAACCGGACCGGACCGCTTCAAAGCGATACATACATTCGTACCATAAAACAAATTGTTTCGTAATGAGTGTTCACTTCCGGTTCAACTTGATAACGGATGCGTAATCGTTCAATTCATGGCTGCGCACCAATCGAGCTGGATTTATTCTTAACTTGCTTGCGATCTTATAGGCTTTCTAAATTAGATCGCGTTCAATTCTGATTTCTGTTTGCACCGTGCCGACCTGTAGCTCCTTTTGAGTCGGCGGCACCGGTTGCGCACCCAGCGGGTTGGGTGCTGGGTCATCGTGCTTCCTGACCCGTCGACGTAGCAGAACCCCACCAACCGCCCCCGATGCGACCAACCCGGGAACTGGGCGCGCCCCTTTACTCGTGTACGCACAGACGACGTGTGCGGTTTCAGGAGTGAGATCGGCGGACGCCGGTGACCGGATGGCGCGTCAGTCGGTTCCGGGGCCGCAAGGAGCTGCATGACAACCCTGCGGAGGGAACGCAAACGGGACCGTCGTGCCGTCGCGACTCGTCTACCCGTTTGCTGATCGGAGGAGCGGAGCGAGTCCGGCCACACCGCATGACGGCCGCAGCGGCAATTCTGAATCCCGCGCAGGCGTCACGGGCCATCAATGCCGCCCCGGGTCTCTTGGTCGGCGTTTGACCGGGCTACCGACCGCCTGTCCGTCCCCGCGCTCCGGCGCGTCTCGGTTAGGCGGACGATGCGCCGCGCGAAGGGTCCGGTACCCGCAGCAACAGAAGCGCGCCGACGATCAGGAACGGTATCACCGTGGCCAAGCCCCACCGCTCGCTGTCCGTGGCGAGTGTGACGACACCGACCAGCCAAGGCCCCACGAATGCGGTGACCTTGCCCGACAGCGCGTACAGACCAAAGGCCTCGGCTTCTTCTCCGACCGGTACCAGGCGAGCCATCAGGGACCGGCTCGCCGACTGGACAGGACCGAAGAAGATCCCCAGAACCGCCCCGACGGCAAAGAACAGGAGTTGGGTGCTGATGAACAGCATGCATGTACTGAGGACGACGATTGCCGCAAGTCCGATCAGAATCGTCGGTTTCGCGCCCAGTCGATCGTCCACCCGACCGAACACAAAGGCGCCGATACCCGCAGTGATGTTGATCAGGATCGCAAATTGGACGACTTCGCTGACGGTCATCCCGATGACAGCGGCAGCGTAGATGCCGCCGAAGGCGAACACGGTATTGATTCCGTCGGTGTAGACCATGCGGGCCACGAGGTAACGGCCGACCACCCGCCGTTCCGGATCCACCAACATGCCCGAGAGATCTCGGTAGAGCTTCCCGAGCCCCGTCCGGATGGCCGCCGGTACCGCCATGCGACCTGCAGGGACATCTCGTGTCCAGAGAAACAGGGGCAAGCAGAAGAGTCCCATCCAGATGGCAACGAGTGGTCCCGTAATGCGGACGTGCTCACCCTGTTGCGGATCGAGGCCGAGCGGTGGAGGGTCTGCAAGGACAATTCCGAAAAGTGCCAGCGCCAGGCAAGCCATGCCGCCCATGTAGCCGGTTGCCCAGGCGGTACCCGAGATCCGACCAAGGCGATCGCGGGGCCCCAGGCCAGGCAGCAGAGCGTTGTAGAACACCAGCCCGAGTTCGAAGGCCACCAAGCCGACGCCGGACCACCACAGGATCCAGGCTGCCGATTCGGGCCCCGGCTTGCCCCACCACAGGAGTCCGGTCGCAACGATCATGACGGCGGCGCAGAAGGCGATCCAGGCTTTCCGTCGTCCTGTCCGATCGGCGACAGCGCCAAGAACGGGGCTCAGCACTGCCACCACGAAAGACGCAGTTCCGACCATGAAGCCCCATTCGGCTTGCGCAGCGGCGTCGTCGGAGAGGATTGCACTCGCGAAGTAGGCCGGGATGACGAACGTCAGAATGATCGCGGCGAACGGCGAATTCGCCCAATCGTACAGGCACCAGCCAGCGATGCTTGCCCGTGTGGTGGCGGGTGAGGTCTGTGGCACGTACTGGAATCCAGAAGCTCGAGAGCGGTGTTCAATCCGGTATCACACTAGCTGGTATTCTTGGAGCAAGTGCTGGCTTGCGGAGGCCGAGCGACGCCGACTACGAGAGCAATGAGGAGTCTGCCATGTCGAGATCGCAGATGGATCTGGACCTGCGACATCGGTTGCGTGCGGCCGGTGTCCGCCTGACGCGACAGCGTCTGCAACTGGCGCGAATATTGTTCTCAGGCGGGAACCGACACGTTACCGCCGAGGTCCTGCGTCACGAAGCCGAGCAGGCCGGAACACCGGTCGCAACCGGCACGGTCTACAACACCCTGCATTGCTTTGCCCGAGCCGGACTGCTGCGCGAAATAACCGTCGATTCAGCATGCAACTGGTTTGATACCAACACCGATTCTCATCATCATTTCCTGCACCAGAGAAGCGGCGAACTCGAGGACATTCCGGAGGAGGACATTTGCGTCGCCGGGGTGCCGGAGCCACCCGCCGGAATGCGGGTGGCTGGAGTCCACGTGCTGGTGCGGCTGGAGGAGGATCGCAGCATCCGTTGAAGCGCAGCCCGTACTCGGTCTTCGTGACACCACCGACACCCGTACAGGCGGTTTCCATATCCCCGCCAGTCCGACGCCGCCACACCGCACGGTTCCAGGCTACGTTGGACACGCTCGGCAGCTGAATTGCGGCGTCCGCCGGAGGACCTGTGGCGACCGCTCTCCGGTGCAGCAATGGGGGTATGAGGATGGAAGGCGGCCTCCGGCGGGCCAGTTCGGGACCCGCTTGGGCTCGACGGTCCGACATACAGGGCCGATTCGGCGTTGGAGGCCGAAGTGCGGCGCCACAGGATCCGCAATTGTCTAGGTGGATTCGATGAAACCGTGAGGATGGAAATCGGCGGGCGCCCCGAGTATCGGCACTTGGCGCTAATGTCGAAAGCCACCCGGGCAGCCCGCAGCGGGGACGTCACTCGGGATCCGTAGGTCCCCACAGGGCGGTCCGCGCGATGTAGCCCTTCCATTCTCCGGCGGTGACCCGGCACCAGGTGGCTCCACAGGTGTCAAGGAGGTCGACGACGGCGCCGACCCTGACCTCGGCAAGCACTGCGCTGTTTTCGCTCGGACGTCGCCGCAGCACCGTATTTTTCTCGACTTGGGCAGTTCGCCGCCGTGACAGCAGGCTGTGATGCATCCAGCCGGAATCCCCGTTGGGCAGGGTGACCGCACGCCAGTTCCCGTGTCGATCCGTGATCAAGACCGGCAGGCTTGGCGCGGTGAACACCCATTCGATCGGGAAACGCTTACCGGGTCCGGCCCGCAGGTGTGCGCGGCTGGCGGCGATGCTGCCCCAGGTCGGAACGACTTCCTGAGCGTGAGCGATTGGTGCCGTGGGGACAAGATGCAGGAGCATTGCACCCACGAGCAGAGGAATGGCCGCGCGGCTCACGGGTCCATTCCGGGGCGGCGGGCCCAGACATCATGTTCCGCCGCCTGCCTCGGTCCGAAATTGGGCGAAGCAGGGCAGCCCGCAACCAAAGATGTCGCCGCCGGGAAGTCGCCGGCCTGATCATTCGTGATCGGGTTCGTCGGACGATTCTCCATGAATTCCATTTACATGAATTCAGAGGTCTTGTGGCCGCCCATCCGGCATCGTTCTTCGATGTTCTGCTCGGTGTGGCACGTTGCGGAACCGAATTCACGGCGGGAGTCTACGGGCAACTCAGGACAAGCAGGAGAAAACCTGAGCGTCGGTCCCGGACACCGATTGTAGGCGCGGTCAGTCTCTCCGCGTCTTCTCTGTTTGTGACGAGAACGGCACGCGAGGCGCAATGCATGCAGGCCGTCGCCGCCGGAGGAGAATCAAGGCTCCACTTTCTCGATGTTCCAGAAAAACTGGACCGGGGACTTGATGAGCCCGCGCAACGAATCGCGGTACGCGACCGGGTTTGACCACTGTCCGTACAGCCCATGTGTGACAACCTCGAAGGCCCGAGCCTGGATCGCCTGGGCCAGTGTCTTCCGGCTGTCGGGGTCGGACGTGCGGGCAAACGTGTCGCGCAGGCGTTCGATCTCCCCGTCGCACGGCCATCCGAACCAGGCCCGTTCGCGGCAGCCTCCGGAAATCGCGATGTTGGCGACCGGGTTGGCGACGTCCACGGCGAGCGCCCAGGTATGGAACAGGTTCCAGCCACCCTGCGACGGCGGATCGGCGATGGGGCGACGGGAAGTCAACGTACTCCAGTCCATGGCCTGGAGATCGACCACGAAGCCGGCATCACGCAGCGCCTGCGCCGTGACCAGGGACGCGCTGTTGAGAATGGCTATATCGGTGGGCTGCAGGATCGTCACCGCCGCACCGTCATAGCCGGCGGCGGCAATCAGCTCCCTAGCCTTGTCGATATCGTGACCCACAAGCGCGTCGCTACCTACAGTCGACTCGAAGGGCGTGCCGCACGCCAGCATCGCCGGGCAGGTTTGGTAGTAGGCCGGGTTTCCGACCGCCGCGCGCATGTAGTGTTCCTGGTCGATGAGCCACAGGACGGCTTCACGAACGCGCGGGTCGTCGAACGGCGGATGCAGATGGTTCATCCGCAGCCAGCCCTGGACCCCAAGTGGGTCCAGGTTCTCGACGACAACCCCCGCCGCCGCCTCCAGGATCGGCAGCAAGTCGTGCGGCGGCAGTTCGAAATAGTCGACCTCACCCGCCATCAGCGCATTCATTGCCGTGGCTGAATCCGGGATGTAGTGCCACTCGACCCGATCGACCCTGGCGCGCTTGGCGCCCGCTGCGAAGCTCGAAGGCTCGGCGCGGGGCACGTAGTCCGGATTACGGACATAGACCACCCTGGCTCCCGGGATCCATTCGTCCTTCACGAAAATGAACGGCCCGGAGCCCAGCGTGTCCGGAATCTGCTCAAACGGATCCGTCAAGGCGTGGCGCTCAGGCATCATGAACGGCACGTTGGAGCTGATCTTGCCAAGTGATTCGAGCACGAGGCCATACGGTGCGCTCAGCTCCAGCTCAAAGGTCTCGGCATCGACAACCCGAAGCTCCCGCGTCGCGTCGGCGAGCTTCTGGCCCATGCCGTCGCGTGCGCTCCAGCGCTGGATCGACGCGACGCAGTCGGCTGCGGTCACCGGCGTACCGTCATGCCACCGAAGCCCGGCGCGAAGCACGAACCGCCAGATCAGGCCGTCTTCGCTGACGGACCAGCGATCTACCATCTGCGGCTGGACTTCGAGGTTCTCATCCAGAGCGAACAGGGTGTCGTAGACCATGTAGCCGTGGTTGCGCGTGATGTACGCGGTTGTCCAGATCGGATCGATGTTCTTCAGGTCGGCATGCGGGACGATCCGCAGGATCGACTCTGATTGTGCGGGTGACGCCGGCGACATGCCGAGCAGCAGCAGGCCGGAGACGATGCCAGCGAAAGCGGCCCGTACGATCAGGCGTGGCGCCATCGGGCTGTCGTTCGCCGTGGCCATCCTCTAGACCGGTATCTCCCGGTCGCGTCCCTTGGGGCCCAGTTCCTGAAGCCGAAGCGCCCGACCGGGCCGCGCCCCGGTGCCGGCGCCCGCCTGCCAGACCGCCCGGCCGTTCACCATGACCAGCTCGATGCCGGCAGCGGGCCGGGTGGGTTCCTCCCACGTGGAGCAGTCGGCCACGGTTCGCGGGTCGAACACGACGAGGTCGGCATACGCTCCCGCCCGCAGGACCCCGCGGTCGGTCAGACCGAACTGGGCGGCGGACAGGCCCGTCATGCGGCGCACGGCCTCTTCCAGGGGGAAGAGGCCCACGTCACGCGCGTAGTGGCCAAGCACACGAGGAAACGTGCCCCACAGGCGCGGATGCGGATGCTGGTCGTGCGGCAATCCGTCTGACCCGATCATGGCGTGCGGGTAGGTCAGCACGCGCTGGACGTCCGCCTCGTCCATGATGAAGTAGATTGCGCCGGCTGGCTGAAGCCTCTCGGCAGCGGCGGTCTCGGTGCACCCCCAGGCGGCGGCAATCTCCGACAGGTCGCGCCCGGCTGCCTCCGGGACCGACTTCGACCAGGTCACGATCACCCGGCTGGCGTTCATCATTCGGTGCGGGTTCAGCACGGTCGAGCCCGCCACGTACGGGTAGACATCGAGGGCAACCGGCTGCGATTCCCGGGCCGCGTCGATTTTGGGAAGGCTTTCGAGCGTCCGCCCATGGTTGGGTGTACCGGCGCACTTGTGGTGGGAAATTACCACCGGGACTTCTGCTCGCCGACCGATTTCAAAGGTCTCATCGAGCGATTCGAGAACGTGGGCGGTTTCGTCCCGCATGTGCGTGGAATGGATGGCCCCCGCCGGAGCCAGCGCCGCTGCGAGCTCCACGACCTCTTCCGTTGGCGCCGCGTTTGCCGGTGGATAGAACAGCCCTGTGCTCATGCCGACGGCGCCGGCCGCCAGCGAGTCCTCCAGCCGCCCCCGCATCCGTGCGATCTCGCTTGGAGTGGCCGCGCGATCGAGCCCGTCCATCGCGCCAATCCGCAGCGTCGAGTGGCCGACCTGGGCAACGACGTTGACGGCCGGCGGATCGCGATCCAGTGCTGACAGGTAGTCGCCGAAGTCAGCGAAATAGTGTTCGGGCCGGTCGCCGATCAGGTCTGATGGCGGAGGTGGGGGGGCGGCGGGCGCGAGGGGCGCCAGACTGATCCCGCAGTTCCCGGTGACGACGGTGGTGACACCCTGGCTCACCTTGCAGGTCATGTTCGGGTCGCTCAGGACCGCACGGTCGTCGTGCGTGTGCACGTCGATGAAACCCGGCGCCACGGCTCGCCCGCCGACGTCCAGTTCCGATGCGCCCGACAGATGGGCAAGGGCCCCGATTGCCGACACCCGGTCACCCGTGATCGCGATGTCGCCGGAGCGAGCCGCCGCTCCCGAGCCGTCGATGATGCTGGCGTTGCGGATCACCAGGTCCGGTTTCGGTACCGTGGTCATGGTCCCCGACTAGCCAGCCCGGACAAATTTCTGGAATGCATGGCAGGTGAGCGGTGCGAAGTGCTCGATCGCCCCGGATGCCTTGACGACCTCGCCGACGTACATGTCCCCGCGTGAATCGGCCCAGATACCGTGCGGGACGATGAAGTTGCCGGGCAGTAGCGCGTCCGGGCCGCCGAGCTGGGCCTGAATGTTGCCGTCAAGATCGCAGACCGTAACCCTCGCGATTGGCGAATGGCCGGTCGGTGGATGCTGCATGAAGGGGAAGTGGGGTTGGGTGGGCACTGGCATGGCCCAGCCCAGTTCGGCGATGTAAAGGTTTTCCTGTTCATCCAGAAACAGGTCGTCGGGCCGGTTCACCCAGTTCCAGCTGTCCAGGTAGTCGCCGGTCGGAGAAAAGATCTGGATTCGTGAGTTTTCGCGATCGGCAACAAACACACGTCCTGACCGGTCTACTGCGATTCCGTGCGGGAGGTTGAATTGGCCTTCGGCGCTGCCGGGCCCGCCCCAGGATGCCACGAGATCACCGTCGCCGGTAAAGTGATGTACTCGCGCGTTGCCGTAACCGTCGGCGATGAATAGGTCGCCCGAGCGCGTGACCGCCACGTTGGTCACCATGTTAAAGGGGCCGCCGGCGTGCTGGACCGGCGTTTCGCCGAGCACAAACCCGGTGTCCGCGGGCCGGTTCACCTCGCCCAGCGTCATCAGCAGCGCTCCGTCCGTAGTGAACTTTCGCACCGTGTGGTCGAAGTTGTCGGCGCACCAGACGTGATCATTGTGGTCGATGAAGATCCCGTGGGCGCTCGAGAACACGCCCTCTCCCCAGGCGTTCAGGAACTTGCCTTCCTTGTCGAAGACGATGACCGGATGCGCGCCGCGGTTGAATACGTACACACGGTCCCGCGAGTCGACGGCGACGCCAGCGACCTCGACAAAGGACCAGTTTTCAGGCAGCTGTTCCCAGCCTTCAAGCACCTCGTATTCGAGTTTGTGTGGGCCAATGGCCATGTCGGCTCCCGCTTCCCCGTGCAGCTGATTGGGCGAGCATAACGAAGGCTTCCGCGACAGGGCATGCGCGCATTCGCGACGGCCGCAAGCCCGCCGGCGCGCCATGAACGGCCGCCGGCCGCGAGTGGGATCAGCTCACCGTCAGGTGGTCCCGGCCGTGCGGCGCGTCGAAGCGGATGTCCGGGCCCGCTGGTACGATCCCGTGCGGGTTAATCGACTCGTGACTGGCGTGGTAGTGGCGCCGGATGTGGTCCATGTCCACCGTGGCGGCTACTCCTGGCCACTGATGGAGTTCGCGCGTGTAGGCCCACAACGTGGGATAGTCGACCAGGCGCCGGATGTTGCACTTGAAGTGTCCGACGTAGACCGGGTCGAAACGAACAAGCGAGGGGAACAGCCTCCAGTCGGCTTCGGTGACGGTGTCGCCGGTCAGGTAACGCTGCCCCGACAGGCGGTTCTCCAGCCGATCGAGTTCCGCGAACACGTTTCGGACAGCGGTGTCGTACGCTGCCTGCGTGGTCGCAAAGCCCGCCTTGTACACGCCGTTGTTGACGTTGTCGTACACCGAGGCGTTGACGGCATCGACCTCCGGGCGCAGCTCGGCCGGGTAGAAGTCCCGTCGGTCACCGGTGATCGCATTGAAGGCGCTGTTGAACATCCGGATGATTTCCGAGCTTTCGTTGGAGACGATCGTTTCCCGTTCCCTGTCCCATAGCACCGGCACCGTCGCATGCGCGGTCACACCGGGCGCGGCCGCCATGTAGACCTGGTGCAGAAACTGCTTGCCGAGGACGGTGTCGCCGGTTGCCCCCGGGTAGCCATCCGACAGGACCCAGCCATGCTCCTTCATCAGCGGATGCACGACGTCGACCGAGACGTGCTCCTCCAGGCCTTTCAGCTTCCGGAAGATCAATGTCCGGTGCGCCCAGGGACAGGCGAGCGAAACGTACAGGTGATACCGTCCGCTCTCGGCCTGGAAGCCGCCCTCACCGGTGGGCCCCGGCGCCCCGTCGGCGGTGATCCAGTTCCGGAAGCCTGCGTCCTGACGTTGGAAGCTGCCGTCCGTTGCTGTCGAATCGGGCGGCTGGTTCCGCCAGACGCCGTTTGCCAGATATCCCATTCCCGCTCCCTATCCGATGGCTTCCCCCGACCTGGCGGTGTCCCCTGGGCAGCCATCGTCCCACGGCGCGTCGCCGGGACCCCGGGGCTGGGCGAAACATGTTGGCGTCCTGGTGATCGGAACTTGACCGGGCAGCGGAATCCCTAGGCGAACAGCAGTTGCGCGTCCGCACCGTCGCCGGACAACAGTGAGAAGAGGCCACCGATCTCAATGTCGAGGTCCGGGTCCAGCCGGTCCCTCGAAAGGTCGCTCGCACGCAGACCCATCTCGCAGGCGATCAATCTGACCCCCAGTTCCCGGCATGCGCCCAGCAGTTCGGTGAATCCGCCGACGCCCCTGTCCCGCAGCTTCGTGTCGGCGTCAAGCGCGCTGCCGCCGGCCGACTGCAGGCCCTGCCAGCCGCTGTCCCGCTGCAGCGCCACGCACGCATCCATCGTAAAGAACAGCGTGACGTCGCGGTCCGCGGCGGCGGCCGCGGCGGCCGTCGCGAGGACGAACCGGACGCGTTCGTAGTCGCCAGAGTGCACGATGCAGATCAGGGAACGCTCAGGCCGTTGCATGGACCGCGAGATCGGTGATCGTGGGTCTGGTGCCGCATACGGGGCAGTCCGGGTCCGGCCGGACCCGGACCTTTCGGGACTCGCCGTCCAGGGCGTCGATGAGAACCAGCCAGCCGGCAAGGCTGGTGCCAATCCCCAGAATTTCCTTGATGACCTCGATGGCCTGAAAGGATCCGGCCTGCCCGGCGAGAGCGCCGAACACGCCACCCTGTGCGCAGGTCGGCACCGTTCCCGCCGGGGGCGGCTCCGGAAAGAGGCAGCGGTAGCACGGATGCTCTGCTGCGTAGCCTTTCCAGGTGGCGAGCTGGGCCTCGAACCGCAATAACGCGGCCGACACCAGCGGTTTCGAGGCCAGCACGCAGGCGTCGTTCACCAGAAAACGGGTGGCGAAGTTGTCGCTGCCGTCGGCGATCACGTCGTAGGCGGCGACGAGATCGGCGGCATTGCCCGGCGCAAAACGCTCGGCGTGCGGCTCGACGGCGATCGTGGGGTTAATTCTGCGCGCTGCTTCCGCGGCGCTCGCGGCCTTCGGGGTGCCTAGGTCTTCGGTTCGGTGGGCGATCTGGCGCTGCAGGTTCGATAGGTCGACCGCGTCATCGTCCACGATCCCGATGCGCCCGACGCCAGCCGCCGCGAGGTACAGCACAAGCGGCGATCCAAGCCCCCCGGCGCCGACCACGAGGACGCTGGCCGCCAGCAACTGCTGCTGTCCGGTACTACCCACTTGCGGCAAGACGATGTGGCGGGCATAGCGCTGAATCTGTTCTTCGGTGAACTCGGCGGTCATGCGGCCGGCTGTCCGTGGCCGGTCCCGGTCGACCCGAAGCCGCCCGAGCCCCGGTGGGTCGCCGACAGTTGCTGAACTTCCTCGAAGCGGATTGCGGTCAATCGCTGGATCACGAGCTGCGCAACCCGTGCGCCGCGCTCGATGACGTGCGGTTCGTGCCCGTGGTTGACCAGGATGACCGCAACTTCGCCCCGGTAATCGGCGTCGATTGTCCCGGGGCCGTTGAGCACCGTGATCCCGTGCCGGAGTGCCAGTCCCGACCGCGGCCGTACCTGCCCCTCATACCCCTCGGGGATCTCGAGGGTCAGCCCGGTCGGGACCACGATGGTCGCGCCGGGAGCGAGCGTCATGGCTTCCGGGATCGCGGCGGGGAGATCGAAGCCGGAACTCCCTTCGGTCATCCTGGCCGGCAGCTCATTGAGTGCGTGCGGAAGTCGGCGGATTCGGACTGTCAGGGAAGTCTCGCTGGCCGTCATGGACGGGCTGCCGGTTCGACCAGAGCGTCCGCGATGCGTTCGGCGAGCCGGTCCGCCACCTCCTCCTTGCTGAGGCGGGGCCACGTTTCGGTTGCCTGGGACGTGATGAGGTGGACGGTGTTGCTGTCGCCCCCGAACACGTTGCTGTCGTCCGAGACATCGTTGGCGACGATCCAGTCGCACTGCTTGCGTTCACGCTTGGCGCGGGCGCGGGCGACGACGTCCTCGGTTTCCGCGGCAAACCCGACGACCAGCCGGGGACGATCGTTTGACGTCTGGGAGAGCTGCGCGAGGATGTCCGGATTTTCCTCCATCTCGTAGCGTGGCGGCTCCCCATCGCGGCGCGACAGCTTCTGTTTCTGCACAGCCTTGACCCGCCAGTCGGCGACAGCGGCCACGCAAACCGCGATGTCCGCAGGCAGCGCCTCCCGGCATGCGGCGAGCATTTCCGCTGCGGTTTCCACCTCCGTCAGGCAGGCCACCGGAGGCGGCGGCTGGACGCTGGGGCCCGTCACCAACGTCACCTCCGCGCCGCGCCGGGCGAGGGCGCCGGCGACGGCGTGGCCTTGTTTGCCGGATGATCGGTTGCCGAAGTAGCGGACCGGATCGATGGGTTCGATGGTGGGACCGCTGGTCACCAAGGCCCGGATGTTGTGGAGCGGCTTCGGCTGCGCTAGCAGCGTTTCGATGGCGCCAACGATGTCGGCCGGTTCGGCCAGGCGGCCTGGCCCTTCCTCGCCGCAGGCGAGATCGCCGGAACCCGGATCGATGAAGTGAATGCCGTCTCGGCGCAGCCGGTCGACGTTCCGCTGCGTCGCGGGATGCGCCCACATCTGCACGTTCATCGCCGGCGCCACCAGTACCGGGGCGGTGGTGGCGAGGAGGACCGTGGTCGCGAGGTCGTCAGCAAGACCGGTCGCCATCCTTGCTAGGAAGTCGGCGGTCGCCGGCGCGACGACCACCAGGTCGGCATCGCGGGCCAGCCGAATGTGCCCCATCTCGCTCTCGTCGGTGAGCGAGAACAGGTCCTGGTAGACCTTCTCGCCCGAGAGGGCTGCCAAAGCCAGCGGCGTGACCATCTCGCTCCCGCCAGGGGTGAGGATGGAACGCACGCTTGCGCCCCGTTCACGCAGCCGGCGGACGAGGTCGAGACTCTTGTAGGCGGCGATGCCGCCGGTCACGATCAGGAGGATGCGGGTCGGTTCAGTCATGGGCACAACGGGCAAGCGTGGCGCGGCCCCGCCGAGCGCGCGGGTCAGGCTCCGACGCGCGGAACGATGACGGCGGGTCCGGTCGCAGTAACCGAAGCATAAGGGAACTCACCGGGGCCGTGCGTCCAGGCGCGGTCTGGCTGCCGCGGGGGACGGTATGGCGCTCAGGTCTCCTCCAGTAGCAACGGCAGCTCGACGTGCATGTCATCGATGAGTTCGATCGGGTAGTCGCCCGTGAAGCAGGCGGCGCAGTAGGGCATGCGTTTGCCGTTCGGCAGGCCCCCGTGCACCGCTTCAAACAGGCTCTCGAGCCTGACGAACCGGAGACTGTCGGCACCGATCTTGGCGGCGATCGCACTTTCGTCCATCTGCGCCGCAATGAGCTCCTTGCGTTCTGGCGTGTCGACGCCGTAGTAGCAGGGATGCGTGGTCGGCGGGCTCGCGATCCGCATGTGCACCTCGCGGGCCCCGTTCGTGCGGAGCATTTCCACGATCTTGGTCGATGTGGTGCCGCGCACGATGCTGTCGTCCACCAGCACGATGCGCTTCCCGTCGATGGCGTCGGCATTCACGTTGTGCTTGAGGCGGACGCCGAGATGGCGAATCTCGTCGGTCGGTTCGATGAAGGTGCGCCCCACGTAGTGGTTGCGAATGATCCCGAGTTCGAAGGGCAGTCCGGCCTGGTCGGCGTAGCCAAGGCCGGCCGGGACGCCTGAGTCCGGGACCGGGACGACGATGTCGGCATCGGCGGGCGCATCCCGCGCGAGCAACCGCCCGATCTGCTGACGGACGGCGTACACGTTCTTGCCTTCGACCACGCTGTCGGGGCGGGCAAAGTAGATGTATTCGAAGATGCAGAACGTCCGTTGTGCCCGGCCCAGGGCGCCGGGGAGGGTCCGCACGCCGTCCCGACCGATGTGCACGATCTCGCCTGGCGCCACGGACCGCTTGAACTTGGCCCCGATGATGTCGAACGCGCAGGTCTCGGAAGCGAGAACGGCCTGGCCGTGCAATTCTCCCAGGACCAGGGGCCGGACGCCGTTGGGATCGCGCGCGCCGATCACGCCGGTCTCCGAGAGGGCAATCAGCGAATAGGCACCCTCGACCTGGTGGAGTGCCTCGATCAGGCGGTCGAGAAACGTCGGCCCGCTGGCGGTCGCGATCAGGTGGACGATGACTTCGGTGTCCATGGTCGACTGGAAGATGCAACCCCGCTGAACGAGGTCCCGCTTGAGGGTGCGCGCATTGGTGAGGTTGCCGTTGTGGGCGATCGCGACGCCGCCCTGGGCGATCTCGGCGAAGATCGGCTGGATGTCCCGAAGCTGGGTCTTGGTGCCGCTGGTCGAGTACCGGTTGTGGCCGATCGCCGCATTGCCCGGCAGCATGCCGATCACCTTTCCCGAACCGAACGAGTCGCCGACCCTTCCCTGCGCCCGGTGGGCAAAGAACTGGTTGCCGTCGAAACTGACGATCCCGGCCGCCTCTTGGCCGCGGTGCTGGAGGGCGTGCAGACCGAGCGCGGCGATGGCCGACGCATTCTCCGTTCCGAACACGCCGAAGATCCCGCACTCTTCACGGAAGCTGTCGATCGCTGGACGGGAGTCGTCACGGGCGGTGCGGATCATGGATCGCTGCCTCCTTCGCCGCTGCCGGATTCGATCTGGATCAGGCGGTCGAATTCCTTGCGGTCCTGGCCCGGATAGCCAACCTCGGCCTGCGGCTCCGTCGTCTCGGGCGCCGGGGTCTCCATGCGCCGGAGGAGATCGGCCGCGTCGGTCGCGTCGCCGGTGGAGCAACTGTGGTTGACCATCAAGGCGGGCCCGGGGACCAGTACGGCGAGCATGTGGGCGCCATAGAGTACCACGGGCAGGGTCCGCGCCTCGCGCACGAATTGCGGGCAATCCGTGAAGACCAGGCCGGACGCGAACAGGCCGATGTACAGCGCGGAAATGATGACCAGGCCGCGCACCGCCCCGAAGATGAACCCCAGCGCCCGGTCCAGCGGCGCCAGCACGCTTGCGGCGATCGCGCTGGCGAGCGGGACGATGGCGAACGTGAGGATGACGATCGCCGCCACAAAGATGCCCAGGGCGCCGACCCCGCGTGCGATGACCGAATCGCCGACCAGCGGCATCACTAGATCGCCGGCCCAATCGAGCAGCCACAGCGACGCCATGCCTGACACGATCCAGGCGGCCAGCGAGAGCGCGCTCTGTACGAAGCCGCGCGCATACGCCAGCGCGCCGGAGAACAGCACCGTACCAACAACCACGAAGTCAGCGATGGTCAAGTCGGCGGCTCCGCGGTCACCGGGCCGTCGGCGCGACCGTGAACGAACTGCTCGACATGGGTGGAACCGCTCCGGTCGAGTTCGGCGACCGGGCCTTCCCAGACGATGCGCCCCCCGTGCAGCATGGCGACGCGGTTCGCGATCTGGCGCGCGCTGGCGAGGTCGTGGGTGATGGTGACGGTGGTGGCCCGCAGCCGCGTCACGCAGTCCTCGATCAGCCGGTTGATCGTGGCGGCCGTGATTGGGTCGAGGCCTGATGTCGGTTCGTCGAAGAACAGGAACTCAGGGTCGGCAGCGATGGCGCGGGCGATCGCGGCGCGCTTCTGCATGCCGCCCGACAGTTCGGATGGGAACAGATTGGCCGCGCGCTCGTCCAGCCCGACCTCGGCGAGCTTGGTGCAGGCTACTTCATAGGCTTGGGCACGCCGCATCGACCCGGTGTGAAAGAGCGCGAACGCAACGTTTTCCCAGATGGGGAGGGAGTCGAAGAGCGCACTTCCCTGGAACAGCACTCCCGAGCGTCGCATGAGCGCCTGCGGCCCGCTGGACGGCAGTTCGTCCCGGGGGGTGCCGGCGAACCGCACGGTGCCCGCGTCCAGGGGCAGCAGCCCGAGTGCGCACTTGAAACTCACGGACTTTCCGGTGCCGGAGGTGCCGATGACCGCGAGCGAATCACCTGCCATCGCAGTCAGGTCCATGCCGTCAAGAACGGTCTTCCGGCCGAAGCGCTTGACCAGCCCGCGGAGCTCGATCGCTGGTACTTGGGCCGACCCGGTCATCGCGAGAAGAAGGCTTCCGTGATGAGGTAGTTGGCGACCAGGATGAGGGCCGAGGCCGACATCACTGCATTGGTCGTGGCACGCCCGACTCCGCGCGCGCCGCCTTCGGAGTGAAAGCCGTGGTAGCTCCCCATCAGGACAATCAGGAAACCGAACACGGCCGCCTTTACGAGGCCCGACACGACGTCCAGCGTCTGAAGGCTTTCCAGGCAGCGGTTCAGAAAGATTCCGGGCTCGAAGCCCAGCTTGCCAACACTGATCAAGAACCCGCCCATCGTGCCGATGACATCGGCGATCAGCACCAGCGGGGGCAGCGCCAGCACACCCGCCAGCAGGCGCGGGGCCACCAGGTACTGGAGCGGATTGGCTGACAGCGTGACCAGGGCATCAAGCTGCTCGGTCACGCGCATGGTGCCGGTTTCGGCGGCGATGGAGGCGCTGACCCGTCCCGCCACCATCAGGGCCGTGAGCACCGGGCCGAGCTCGCGCGTCAGGGACACCACCAGGACCGAGGGGATGGCGCTCTCCGCCGCAAATCTGCTGAAACCGGTGTAGCTCTGCAGCGCCAGCACCATCCCGGTGAAGATCGCCGTCAGTCCGACAATGGGGAGGGAGTAGTAGCCGATTTCGAGGAACTGGCGGACGGCCAGCCGGAAGAAATACGGGGGTCGCACAGCCGCCAGGACCGATTCGGCGGTGAACAGGGCAACCCGCCCGGTGGCGGCGAGGAACTCGAGCACCACCCGACCGATCGGGGCCAGCGGATTGGGCCAGGCTCGCACGCGTGTCAGTCCACGTACAGCCGGGGGACGCGGCTGCCGAGGCGGGCAAGAATCTCGTATCCGATCGTACCGCCCCGTGCGGCCACGTCATCCACCGGAATTAGATCGCCCAGCAGTTCCACGAGGGTACCGGGTCGGGCCACTTGGTCCGGCACGCCGGAAACGTCAACGGTGACCAAATCCATGGAGATTCGCCCCACTACTGGCGCGACATGGCCACCGATCGCAACGCGGCCCGTATTCCCGAGGTGTCTCGGGTACCCATCGGCATAGCCCGCCGACACGGTTGCAATGCGTCGCGCATTCGGGGAAACCCAAGCGTGACCGTAGCCTACACCCTCTCCCCGGTCAACGGAGCGCACCTGCAGGATCCGCCCAATCAGGCGGGCAACGGCACCCATCGGATTGGGATGCGCGGGCGTGGGATTGATCCCGAACAGGGCCGCGCCGGCCCGGGCCAGATCGAACCGGAAGGCGGCGGGCAGCCAGATTCCAGATGAATTGGCCAGGCTCGCCCGGGCAACAAACGGCGCCAGTTTCCGTGCCGCTTTGAACCGCGCGAGCTGCGTGGCATTGAGCGGGTGGTCGGGCAGTTCCGCCGCGGCCAGGTGGCTCATCACGATCCCGATATCCAGTCCGGACCGGAGGGCAGGTTCCGCACAGAACGCGCGCCAATCCGCCGCCTCGTAGCCCAGCCGGTTCATGCCTGTGTCCACGTGCACCGCCACGGCGAGCGTCCGGTCTGCGCGAAGTGCGGCTGCTTGGCGGGCTTCGGTCTCGCCAGGGTGGTTCAGGACCGGGATCAGGTCGCTGTCGGCGGACAGATCGGCGCCTCCGGCCAGGACATGGATGGGAGCGTCCGGGACGACAGAGCGGACGACGGCGCCTTCGTCCGGCGTAGCGACGAAGAAGGTGCCGCAACCCGCGTCCGCCAGCGCCGCGGCGACGCGGCGTGATCCCATCCCGTAGGCGTCCGCTTTCACGACTCCGGCAACGTCGCAGTTCGGACCGGCGCGCTGCCGGAGCGTGCGGAAGTTGGCGCGCACGGCCCCGAGGTCAACGACCAGAACGCAGCTGGCGCGAGCCAACGCCTTCTCCAGCGCGCTGCCGCCCGGGAGCGGCCGATTACTGGTTCGGTTCGTGGAGATCGCTGAAGCGGGTGAAGCGGGGGTCGAAACGAACGTTGGCGACACCTTGTCGGCCATGCCGCTGCTTGCTGACGTAGATCTGTGCAGCGTTTGCAATCTTCTCGAGGCGCGTCTTCCAGTCGGCGTACCGACGGCCGAAATCGGCGTCGGATTCATCGTTTTTCTGCTGCGGGTCTTGCTGCGCCTTGTAATAGTATTCCCGGTAGATGAACAGCACGACGTCCGCGTCCTGCTCGATCGACCCGGAGTCTCGGAGATCCTGCAGTTGCGGTCGCTTGTCGTCGCGGCCCTCCACCTGACGGCTCAACTGCGATAGCGCGACCACCGGCACGTTGAGTTCCATCGCGATGGACTTGAGGCCTTGAGAGATCTCGCTGATTTCGTTGACTCGGGAATTGTGGTTCCGCGTCGCGGTCATCAGCTGCAGGTAGTCGACGACGATCAGGCGCAGCCCCTGCTCGGTCCGCATCAGGCGCCGCGCCCGGGTCCGGAGTTGCGGAATGGAGATGGCGGGAGTGTCGTCGATAAAGAGACGCAGTTCCTCCAAGTCCTTCGAGACATCGATCAGCTTCGTAAGGTCCCGGTCATTGATCGCGCCGCGCCGGATCGATTCGGAGGAAATGCTGGTTTCGGCCGAAAGGATCCGGTTGGCCAGCTGGGTGGCGGCCATTTCCAGCGAAAACACCGCCACGATCCCCTTTTGCTTGCCAGCGTCCTCCTCCCACGGGATGAAGGTCTCGGGCCGGCTCGCGACGCGCGCGAAGTCGGTCGCAAGGGCGGTCTTCCCCATGCCGGGCCTGCCGGCAAGGATGATGAGATCGGAGCGATGGAAGCCGCCGAGCAGGTCGTCAAGCTCGGTCAGGCCCGACGTGACGCCGGAGAGTTTGCCGCCCAGTTGGTAGGCCATTTCCGCGGCGTGGATGGCGTCGGTGAGCCCGCTGACGAACGGCTGTGGTCCGCCGGGCCCTTTGCCGTGCTCGGAAATCTCGAACAGCCGCTGCTCGGCGTCCTCGATTTGCGCCGCCGCAGAGCTTTCCACCCGCACGTCGGACGCGTTGTATCCGATGCGGGCGCCGATTTCCATGAGCGATCGGCGCTGGGCCAGATCCAGGATGATCTCGCCGTACTGACGGGCCGCTTCCGGCGGCATGGCGCCGTGGACCAGCCGCTCCAGGTAGTCATCGACCCCGGTGAGGGCCTGGTCCTTCGCAAACTGCGGCTTCAGCGTGACCGCGTCGGCCCGACGGCCCTGCTGGATGAGGCCGCGGGCGGCCTCGAAGATGCGGCCGTGGACCGGTACGTAGAAATGCGACCCGCGCAGCTGTTCGACGTATTCGAACGCCCGGTCGTTATGGAGCAGCGTTCCGAGCAGCGCCTCTTCCGCCTCCAGGTTTCGTGGCGGCGACTGGTCGCCGGTCTCCGACTGGTCGGGCGGCGCGGGACCGGGCGGCGGGATCGGGTGGGGGTCGTCGGGCATCCGGGACAGATTGGTGCATGACCCGACTCCCTGCAAGCATGGCAGGCGGCAACCAACAGCCAAGCCGGTCGCCCCGCGCACACGGTCCGGAAAAGGGTGTCGGACCGGGTCTCCGATCGCGCGTTTGCCGGCGTCGGGGACTGTCCGGTCGCCGGCCCCCCGGCGTGAAGCCCAGGCTGCGAGCGGGCTCCCGGCGATTGCGGGGTGCGGTGCCGCCCGCCCGCAAACGCGGGAAGCGTCGCGTGTTTGCTGTTCAATTGCCTGGCGGATACGGTCATTTGCAGGACCAGGTCAACCTCGTGGGCAACGCCGGCTGCGAGCCGGTACGCGATGCGGACGGGTTCCAACTTTCCAACGTATCCGGGATCACGAAGCCATGAAATCGATCGCCACGGTGCTAGTCGCCGCTCTTACCTTGACGTTGGGTGCCGCGGGCGCCCTGGCAGCCGAACAGCGGGCGATCCTCACGCTGGAGGCGGCAAAGGTGATCGCGGAAGCGTGTGAGGCCAAGGCAGCCGAGATGGGCTGGCGGCCCGTCATCATCGCCATCTACGACCAGGGTGCCGACCTCAAGTACTTCAGCCGTACCGATGACGCCCAACGGGGCAGCATTCAGGTCGCCATGCTGAAGGGGCAAACCTCGGCGAACTTCCCGCGTTCCACGCGTTCATTCGGGGAATTCATCTACAAGGGCGACCGTCCCCACGGGGCCCAGCATGTTCCGGGACTCGTCATCTTCCCTGGAGGCCTCCCGATCATGACGGCCGATGGTCAACACGTCGGGGGTGTTGGCGTGTCGGGGGCCACGTCCGACCAGGATGAGGTCTGTGCCCAGGCGGGCATTGACGCCGCGGCAGAGTTGCTGAAGTAGCAGGGCGCCGGCCGGCGGGCAGGGGCAGCGGACTCGACCGGGACATTCACGATGGTCTCGCCCGGCCGGCGACGGGTCTCCAGTCCGTGCCGGTCGCTGTTGCAGGCTCGGTTCGGCGTCCAAGCCGGTCGCAGTGGCGGGGATAGCGGCGGCCCGAGGGCTTGCCTGTGGTGCCGCGGGCGCTACGTTTATGCGCCGGCCGGGGCCTGCGCAAAGGGCGTTCTTCCGGTGCCTGCGGTCCGATACCGGTTGCCGCGGCCGGGTACCCCCTTTTTCAGCCCGACGACTGATCTCTAGCTCCTCTTGGAGCGTCCGGGCGAATGGTAACGCCTACGTGCATCAGGGAGCACGACTATGAAACTCTATTTCGACCCGATCACGGTGAACTGCCGCAAGGTGGTCGCCGGATTGGACCTGATCGGCGCCGGGTACGACGAGGAAGTTCTTGACTACTTCGGCGGTGACCACAAGAAGCCCGATTACAAGGAAATCAACCCGAACGCCGAGTTGCCGGCGCTGGTCGATGGTGACCTGGTGCTGTGGGAATCAAACGCGATTCTCGTCTACGCCGCCGAAAAGGCTGGCAACCGGACGGCGTACCCCGCCGATCCCAAGATTCGCGCCGACATCACTCGCTGGCTGCTTTGGGAATCGAGCAAGTGGTTCGAGGGGTGTTACGTCTTCCTGGTGGAGAATGTCGTCAAGCCGATCCTCGACGACAAGCCGGATCAGTCGGTGCTGGAGAACCACGCGCCCACCTTTCACGGGCTGGCCTCGATCCTCGAGTCACGTTTGAAGGGCCGCGAATGGATCAGCGACGACCACGCCACCATCGCTGACATTGCCGTGGCAGCGCCCATGCACCTGCACGGGGTACAGAAGCTGCCGCTGGACAACTATCCGGGCATCCGGGCCTGGATGAGCCGGGTGGAAGCACTGCCGTGCTGGCAGAAGTCGGACCCGGTGCCACACATTCCGCAGGAACTGCTCGCCAAGCTGGCGTAGGCCTCGGCGCACTGCGCCGATGACGGATTGCCCGGCTTCCGTCGCCACAACCGCGGGGCCGGTTCGGTTGACCGCATCGGCGCCCCGGGGCTGGCGACAACTGGGGGCGCAGGATTGCAGGGACCGCGCCGGGCGCGACCTGGGCGCCCTCACGCGGCGCCCGGCCAAGCTTCGTGCAGGCTGACCTCCGTGGACATGCGCAGTGGACACCGAGCACGCCGGTGTCCAGGAGCATTACGGCGTAGCAGCGCTCCGCATTTCCTGCCCCGGAAACAGCGCCAGGAGCTTTGTCAGGCAGCCGCTCCAGCCACTCTCGTGCCGGTCGCGTGCCTCGCTGTCGGCAAACCGGGAATGGGTGACTGTCAGGTGCGTCGTGCTGGCCGATCCGGGTGCAAACTCGACGGTAACCAGTGATTCGATGTCACTGCCCTCCCATTGCCAGGTGTGCACGAGACGTCGATTTGGAATGACTTCGCGGTAGACGCCCCGGGTCAGGTGGCTCTCTCCGTCGGTGCCGTGCATCTCAACGAGAAACGTGCCCCCGACCTCGAGTTCGGCGATGGCCCGGGTGACCTTGAGTTCGCCAGGCGCGAACCACTTGCGCATCGATTCCGGGTCTGTCCAGGCGGAGTACACCTGGTCCACCGGCGCATCGATGGTGCGTTGTAGTGACAGAAAGATCTCTTGCTCCTGCGGCTGTGGCTCTGTCATGTCGAGGGCTCCTGAACGGGTTCGTACGAGGGTTCGGAAAAGGTTGACCGCCGTCAGTCGGGTTTGCCGGACTTCTGTCCGACCATTGCATCAAGTGCGTCCAGACGTTCAGACCAGAAGCGCTGGTGGAAGCCAAGCCAGGCGCGGGCGTCGCCGAGTGCAGAAGGGTTAAGCCGGCACACGCGTTCACGGCCCCGTGCCTCGCGCGTTACCAGGCCGGCGCGTTCAAGCACGCCGAGATGTTTCGACACCGCGGCGAAAGAGATAGGAAAAGGTCTCGAGACACGCCCGACGGTCGCCTCCCCCTCGGCCAGCCGATCGAGGATGGCCCGGCGGGTAGGGTCGGAAAGCGCGTGGAAGACCCGGTCAAGGTGATGTTCAACCATATGGTTGAACATAATGGTCTCGGGCTCGTTTTTCAACCGTCTGGTTAAACTTCTTTGGCCGAGCGGCGAATGGGGCGGATGCGCCGCCGCCCATCAGTGTGAAGTCGCACCCACCTCCCGGGTGTGGGGGTGCTCGACTGTGCTAAGGCAGGGTGACGAGACCGCCGGACGTCACATATGTCTGGCCGGTGACGAAGCTCGCGGCATCGCTCAACAGGAAGTAGGTGAGCTCCGAGACGTCCTCGGGTTTTCCGGTGCGCGCTGCGGGCGTTGACGCGACGATGCGTTCGCGCATCTCTTCGCTCATGTCCTTGGTCATGTCGGTATCGATCAACCCCGGTGCGACACAGTTCACACGAATCGCCGGTCCGAACGCGACGGCACAACTGCGCGAGAACGAGATGACAGCGGACTTCGACGTGCCGTAAGCAATCAGGCGGTCGCGTCGGATGCGGCTCGGAGCGATACCGTTGATGGACGAGATGCATACGATTCGCCCGTAGTCCTGGGCCAGCATCCTCTCCTTGGCGCGCCACACGGAATGGAACGTGCCGTCCAGGTTTACCGACAGAATTCGCCGCCACACATCCGCGGTCATGTCGGCGTTGTCGTCAAAGGACGCGATCCCGGCGTTGGTCACCAGGAGATCGACGGTGCCGCGTTCGGCTTCGATTGCGTCGTACATGGCGTCCGTGGCCTCCAGCGAGGACACGTCGCCCTGAAAGAGGTCGCCGCTTCCGCCTGCCGCGGTGACCAGTTCGAGCGTTTCCGTCGCGGCGTCGGGGTTGGACGAATAGTTGATTGCTATCCAGGCGCCGGCCTGTGCCAGACGTACACAGATGGCGCGGCCAATCCCGCGCGAGCCGCCGGTTACGAGTGCCGTCCGTCCGGCAAATTCCTTATCGCCCACGAGTAATTCTCCTTGTCTCTTCGGCCGCCAACGCGTCAAGCGTTCTCGACCATCTGGCAACTCTCGCGTAGGACTGCGATGCCGGGCCTGTGCGGGGCTGCCGCCGCCGTGAGCGGTCCCGGGCGCGTGCCGATGCTATTCGAAGGTGCCGGTTTTCCAAGGCCAGCCCATTTCCGGAGGGGTTTCCACCACCTCGAAGGACTTGGTCTCCGAGAATCTCCGCCCGTAGCGGTCAACGGTCACGATGTCCATCGTGTGGACACCGACCGGCAGCGACTGCGGGAGGTCGGCTCGCCAGAGATGACTGGATCTCCGGGTCAGCATCCACGACTGGAACGGGCCGGCAGCGCCTTGCCAGGCGACTCCGCGCCAGGTTGTGAACCCGGCCGTCGCCTCACCGCCTTCGGTACTATGGAAGGTGAGCCGGCCCTGGGTCGCCTGCAGTGCCAGGGCCTGGGGATCCGCGAACTCGAGCCCGACCCTCGCCGGTTCGCCGCTGCCGGATTGCGTCCGTGTCGCGTGGATGGGTTCGCCGTTGTCGATCGATACCGACACGCGGCTGTCCCGCGAACCGTTCCAGACGTTGATTGCCAGCCAGGTCCCGTCTCGCAGGTCTTCAACGGTCACCATGTTCCCGTCGCCGAGGTCGGAAACCGTGACCGGTGGCAACGTGTCCGAGGGGGCCGGGTGGCTGTCGACAAAGTCCAACAGCGCCTTCGCCCATGAGCGAAACCGCGGTGTGTTGAACGCGGCATGGAACTGCTCGTTTGGCCCGCGCCCGAATGCCTGGAAGGTGTCGACGTAGTTCGCGCCATCGAACGTCAGCACGTAGTAGCCCCGCGGCGCACCCTGGCGCTGGGTGGCATGCGGGATGTTGTCGTCGTCGAGGTCGCCGGCCCACCACGAACCCGAAACCGCCCCTGTCACGATCTGATGAAACGGCGCCGGTCCCGTACCGGTCGCTTCCTTCCAGCCGGCAAAATGTTCGCCCGGCAAGATCTGTTCGATGGTGTGCGTGTGCCCGGACAGGCCGAGGGCCGGACGGTCGCCGATC
Source organism: Rhodospirillales bacterium (assembly GCA_028824295.1). Classification (NCBI taxonomy): domain Bacteria; kingdom Pseudomonadati; phylum Pseudomonadota; class Alphaproteobacteria; order Rhodospirillales; species Rhodospirillales bacterium. The sequence continues at coordinate 101,521 of JAPPED010000015.1, forward strand.
AGGGCATGGAGCTCGGAGAGGTTGTCGATCTGGTGTTTTCGGGTCGTGGAGTCGGAAAAGCTGACAAACGGAATGTGCGTGTTGACCACGAGCAGCCGGTCTTCCGGCACATGGGCGAGGTCATTGCGGAGCCAAGCGAGCTGGCGGTCGTGGATCACGCCGTTGTAGGTGGGGCGGGCGTCCGGCGCACAGAAGGGATGATCGTCGATGCCGTTGCAGGGGTAGCGGACGTCGTCCAGCACGATGAAGTGAACCTTGCCGATGTCGAACGAGTAGTACTCGGGTCCCCATTCCCGCCGGAACGTATCGAATGAATGCGCGTCACTGGCGGCGTCGAAATCGAGGTCGTGGTTGCCGGCGACGTAGTACTGGGGCACGCGGCCCTGCGCGATGATGCGCTTGAACCGGCCGAAGAGCGAGAGGTCGTCGCCCATGACGTCGCCCTCGAAGATCAGGCATTCGGTGGCTGCGCTGTCGCGCCCGGCCAGCATGGCACCGACGGTGTCGCGGACGTACGAGACTTCCCGGTTCGTATAGGGCTGGGTATCACCAAAGATCAGGCACTCGAACTGATCTCCGACCGGATCCCGGATGAGCGGGAAATTGACTGCCGCGGGCAGCGGCCCGGTTGGCTCGATGCCGCCGAACCGAAGGTCGGGTGAGCCTGCGACCTTGTGGACGTAGTTGAACTGGGGGACCATGTCGTCGTCGAGCGGGACGGCGTAATCCGCCGGTTTCGTAATGAACACGTTCATGTCGTCGTAGGCTGGCAGAGCGTAGTCACCGGAACGGTCGGTGCGCACGACTTCCCGGCCGTTCGAGACCATCACGTCGGGAATGCCGGGTTCATCAGCATCCAGCATCGAATTGCGATTGCTGTCGAGAAATACCGTTCCGCGCACGACCGGCCCACCGCCGCCATCGTGAACCACCTCGACGGAGCCGAGGTAACTTGCGTCCTTACCTTGAGGGCTGACGGCCGGCGTGACGAGCAACGCCGCCAGCGTGAGCGTGCCGATTGCCGGCGCCTTCGATGGAGCCATGGTGATGGTGAACTCTCGCTCGGTTCCGGTCGCGGACGGCTTCAATGCGGCAGGGGCTCCCGGGTGCGGGACGTTCCAGCCATGGCAGCTGAAGGGCTTCGCTTACTCAGCCGGCAGTTCGACGGGGCCCAGAAGGCCGGCCTCCAGCAGTTCGGGTATGAACCCGAACATTTGCTTCTTCTCGATCCGGTCCGGGTAAAGGACCCCGTCAAGATGGTCGCATTCATGCTGCACGACGCGGGCGTGAAATCCGTCGGCCGTCCGGTCGATCAGCTGACCCGCCGCGTCGAGGCCGCGGTAGTGAATTCTCGAGAAGCGTGGCACGAGCCCGCGCATACCCGGTACGCTCAGACAGCCCTCCCAGGCCTCGTCCGAATCTGCGCCCACCGGTGAAATGTCGGGGTTGATCAGGACCGTCATCGGCACGGGAGGTGCATCGGGATATCGAGGGTTGCTCTCCACGCCAAATATCACGACCCGGAGCGGTACCCCGATTTGTGGCGCCGCAATTCCCGCGCCATCGCAGGCTCGCATGGTATCGAGCATGTCGCCAATCAGGTCACCCAGAGCCGAGTCGCCGACGTCATCCACTGGATCGGACTTGCGCCGCAACCTCGGATCGCCCATCCGAAGGACATTGCGTACTGCCATCACCGCTCCTTTCGTGACGTCCAGACCCGGCGATTTGCCGGGGCGCCATGCCAGACCGCCAACAGAGTGTAGATACTGTAGGAACATATGAAATCAATCATCCGCGCGCCTACTGAACCTGGGCCTGCCAAGGCCGAGGCAGAGCCAGCGGAAATGCCCGGCCCGGACTTGCCCCGAGCGTCAATGGGAAACCCTGCCACCGCGAACGGGATCAGCCGCCCACTTCGAGAGTTCGCGTCGGGAACCGCGTCGCCGACGCAGGGTCCGAACGGCGCACCACCTCGATGGAGAGCATCCATATGAATTCGAACGCAGCGCGGGTGGCCATTCGTGAAGGCGCGGCTGCATCCGGCCTGCGTGTCGACGGGAACCTCAATCTGGTCGGCTGCGCGGACGTAGCGTCACTGCCGGCCGATCTCCACGTCAGGGGAAGTTTGCACCTGAACAGCTGCACCGGTCTTGCGGAGTTGCCCGCTGGCTTGCGGGTTGGGGGCTACCTGGACGTGACGGGCTGCACCAGGTTGACGGGCCTGCCGACGGACCTCGACGTCGAGGGCAATATCAATCTGTCGTACTGCCTGGGACTGGTCGGACTGCCCGCCGGTTTCCACACCAAGGGCAGCCTAAGCATGGCTCACTGCACAGGGCTCTCCGAACTTCCGCCGGGATTGCAGACAGCTCGCCACCTCATCCTGACCCGTTGCACCGGTTTGGAAACTGTCCCTGCGGACCTCGTGGTCGGCGGAAATCTCGAATTGACCTACTGCACGAGCCTGAAAATGCTGCCGGCCGCCCTCGCAGTGGGGGGCGGCCTTTACCTGAACAACTGCCGCGAACTGGCGGAACTTCCGGACGCTTTCCATGTGAAGCGCGGCCTCGATCTGACCGGGTGCACGCGGCTCGAGGCGCTCCCCGACGATTTGCGCGTGGACGGGGATCTCGATCTGACCGGGTGCACGCGGCTGCAGGCGCTGCCCCCGGATCTTCAGGTGGGTGGAAGGCTGGTCGTCGACGGTTGCACGGGCCTTCGTCCCCGGCCTGAAACGTCAGGTTGACACCGTGCCTGCCCACGCCGTGTGGTTGCGCCGCGGCCACACACGATGACCCGAGCCCACGCACGACAACGGCCTGCTCACATGACTGGAACCGCGTGACTACCAGGGCACGCTAGCCGGATGACGACAGGGCGCGGAGTCCTGCCGGCAGTATCCGTCGTGACCTTCCCCCTAGACTTGGATACCGCGCTCGAAGGTTGGGGATTTCCCGGCGTCAGCGCCAGCGCCGCGCGGTTGCCGGCCACCCACGTTTTCGCACTGCCACGAGCCAAGCCAGCACTGCGTGTTGGGCGGGCTTGGCCGAGGCCGACCGAACCCAGTCGGCGTGAAAGGGAAGGGCTGATGCCCGTCGCCGCAGGGTACCAACGCTCGCGGCGCCTGGCATCGCGAAGGTGCATGGGCGGACGACCCCTGGCAGCGGTTTCTGCTTCCGAAATCCTCGCCGCCGGCGCCGTCAGCAGGGGGGGGTGACTCGGCAAGAACAATAATGTTATAATGTAACATGTGCGGAGACGGTAGCTCCCTCTCCGTCTTCGCAAAACAACCGGGAACCCGGCGCGGACCACCCTTGGTGGGCAGCGTCGGGTTTCTTCGTTTCCGCCGGATCATCGTTGTGTCGGATAAAGCCTACTGCCCGAAGGTTGCGGCGTCGATAACGGTCTGCTCGGTCCCGGAGACTAGCCGGACCGTTTCGGCCTGCCCGATAACGTACACCGTGCAGCCTGGTTCCGAGCGGGCCTGCCGCTATCACGCACCGGCATGATTGACGCGCCATCTCACGCGGTGGCCATTGCGTCTTGCATCTCTCCAATACCTAAGAGGTCTTCGCGTTGCGCCGCGAGGTCCTGGCGGTCGGTGGAGTTCCGTCGTGTAGCTGACCCTAGTGGCGCTGATGGCCCGATGCCTCTGGTGTCCGTTTAGATGACTCACACCGAGAACTTTCTGGCGAACCACTTATGCGAACATATCCGGGCAGGGAAACTCCTGGGGCGCCCATCGGTTTCCAAGGCGTCCGCATAGCCATCCCCTATCGGACGGTCTTCTGGTGCGCGCATCAGTAAGCCAGCCGCACAGACATGCAAGCCTTGCACGCATATGCGCGATCGTCAGCACAAACTTCTGGTCAACGGGGCTTCCAAAGACGAGCCGCGATCCGAATGACTCGCTAGCGCTACTAAACCATCCTGATGCTGGCTTGTATCAGTCATCCTTGACCGGCTGGTAAACTCCCCTGATGGACACATACACGGCAGTCATCGAACGTTGCCGCGACACCGGCATGTATTTGGGCTACGTGCCCGGCTTCCCAGGCGCCGACAGCCAAGGCGAAACGCTCGATGAACTCAACGCCAACATTCGTGAAGTCATTGCTTTGCTCCGCGAGGACGGGGCCCCCGAAAAAATCGGCGACTATATCGGCACGCAGACCGTCGTGCTGTAACCGGCCGTGCCCGCCGTCCCGGACCTCAGGCCACGTGAAGTCATCGGCATTATAGAGACGCTCGGCTTCTCAGAGGTCCGCCAACGTGGCTCCCATAAACGGTTTCGCCACCCTGACGGCCGTACACAACCGTTCCCGTCCACCTTGGGCGTGATCTCTCGCCAATCCTGCTCCGTCAAATTGCTCCCGATGTAGGTCTGACCGTTCACGACTTTGTCGCACATCGCCGATAGCGATCCGCCACCGCCGGCACCCTGCATACGCGCTGGCGCCATTTTCGAAACTTCCGCTAGCAATGCAGACCAACGACACGGGATTCTGTGGCGATGCGAGCAAGGACGATGGCATCACGCCCAAGAGCCCAGCGTGATCGAGGACGTGGTGAAGAGACGCTGGCTTCTTCTGCCACCCCTTGCCCAATGGACGCTTCTCGGTGTCAGCAAGTACGAAAAGGGTTCCGCGACCATGCACGCAAGCGCCTAGTGAGAGGATTTCAGGCCGGGCTGGCCGGAAACTACGGCGCACCGCAGTTTCCGGCAGTTTTCGCCATCGGTGCTTTTCCGCTAAGCGGATGAATGTTTATGGCGCACCCGGCAGGACTCGAACCTGCAACCTCTGCCTCCGGAGGGCAGCGCTCTATCCAGTTGAGCTACGGGTGCGGGACTTGCCGGCGACCATACCAGCCATAACGCCCCATTGGACTTGAGGCCGGCCTAGCCGCCTTCGGTCGGGCCACCGGTGTTGACCCAGGCCGAGTAACCGCCAACCAAATTCGACACGTTGGCGTACCCCATCTCCTGGAGCGTGGCCGCTGCCAGGGCCGAACGTCCGCCGGCCGCGCAGTAGATCACGAGTTCCGTGTCGGTGGCCAACTGGGAGGGGTGGCTCGACGAGGCCGGGTCCGCAATGAACTCGAGATGGCCGCGCGGGACGTGCAGCGCACCCGGAATGTGACCCGCTGCCACTTCGTGGTGATCGCGCACGTCGACAAACACGGCGCGACCATGTCGCGCCCGTGCCTCGACGATATCGATTTGCGGGACCTTGGCTTGGGCTGCAGCCAGCATCGACTGCATGGTCTTGGCTGAAGATTGCACGGATGTCGTCAGTGGTGGCGTGATCGGGAACCCATCACGGTAGGGTTGTCCGGCCATGCGGACAGGTGGGAGCAGGATAGCGAATCGCCGTGGGAGCGTAGCATCGGGCGCGGTGCCCGGCCGCGTTTCGCGCCCGCCCTACGAGCGCGTACGCAGGCTGCAGTACATGCGCCCCGGCTCCCACCGGTCAGGGCCCAAGCGTGCGCCAACCAGCTCAGCGAGCGGTCAGCCGTTGCCGATGCGCCGGTACACGAACTCCGGAATCTCGCCCCCGGCCTCGCCGATGGGCATTTCCAGCACGTGCCGCTGCGGAGCGAACTCGCAGGCCGGGTCGGTCGTATCGGGGTCCCCGGTCAGGGCGAACGCCTGGCACCGGCATCCCCCCCAGTCGATCTCGCGCCGATCGCAACTGCGGCACGGCTCCGGCATCCAGTCGGTGCCGCGGAACCGGTTGAAGGCGCTCGAGTGTTCCCAGATCCAGGCCAGCGGACGCTCGGTCACGTTCTCGAACTCCAGGAAGTCCAGCGATTCCGCCGCGTGGCAGGGCAGCACCTTGCCGGCGGGCGTGATGTTCAGGAACTGGCGGCCCCAGCCGCCCATGCAGGACTTCGGTCGGCGCGCGTAGTAGTCGGGGACCACGTAGTCGATCGCCAGGATCCCCTTGAGGCGGATCCGGGCCTCCTCGACGATCCGGGTCGCCTCATCGAGCTGGTCCCGTGTCGGAAGGAACGCCTGCCGGTTCTTGAGCGCCCACCCGTAGTACTGCACCTGGGCCACCTCGAGCCGCTCCGCGTCGAGCTCCACGGCCATCGCGATCATGGCTTCCAGGTGATGCAGGTTCTGGCGGTGCATCACGGCGTTGACGGTGAGCGGCAAGTCCGCGGCCCGGACCATGCGGGCAGCTTCCTGCTTCTTGGCGTGTCCGCGGAAGCCCGCGATGCGGTCCGCGTTCTCGGCCTCCGTGTCCTGGAAGGAGACCTGCACGTGATCGAGGCCCGCCTCCCGCAGCCGGTCGAGCCGGGCCGGAGTCAGCAACACCCCGGAGGTGATGAGATTGGTGTAGAGCCCCGCCTTGGAGGCGTGCTCGACCATCTCTTCCAGATCCTTCCGAACGGTCGGCTCGCCGCCCGAGAAGTGCGCCTGCAGGATCCCCATGTCCACGGCCTGCGAGAGGACGCTCTTCCAGGCGTCGGTATCGATCTCTCGCGATGCGCGCTCCAGTTCGACCGGGTTGGAGCAGTACGGGCACTGGAGCGGGCATCGATGGGTCAGCTCGCAAAGAACGGCATAGGGAATCAGACGATTGCGGGAATCCGAGGTTCCGGTCGCCGCGGCGCATTCGGTCTGCGCGTTCACGGGGGCTTCAGCTTGGTCAATCATGCGATCACAAATCCCTTGTCAGCCAGGTTCTGGAGCATGGTGGTGACATCGCGTTCGATGTCCGCACGGGGGGCCTGGTCATACTTCGTGGCGAGTTCGTCCACCAGGACCGCCAGGGTCCGCGTGCCGTCCACGAGCTGGATGACTTCGCCCGCAATGGCGTCCAGCTCGAACACGCGCTCCGGCGCATTGATGATCCAGCAGTCGCGGGCCCGGTCGAACCGGAGTTTTGCATGCCGCGGCAGCCGCGGCACCGAGTCCAGGTTCAGGAGGAGACGCTCGCTCACGCCGCGTGCTCCTGATCCTGAGGTTGGGGTACAAAGCAGCCAGGGGGAATTCGTTTCGGTTCCACGTAGGCTGAATGCAACGCATCGAGCTGGGCCCAGAGCACGTCGGTCTTGAACCGCACCGCGTCGAGCACCGCGTCCTGCTCGACGCGGGTCCGGGCATTGCGGAGCACCCACGCGCGGCCGAAGTCGACGTCTCGCCGCGCTTGGTTGATGCGCTTCTTGAAATACGCCAGGGCGTAGTCGTCGGCCCATGCGTAGTGGCGGGAGAGACCGGCAATCCGCTCCCGGTGGATGGCCGGCGCGTACAGCTCGGTCAACGAGGACGCGATCGCCTCCAGCACCGAACGCTCACGCACAAACGCGATGTAGGCGTCGACGGCAAAACGGGTGCCGGGCAAAAGGCCGGCGCACGAGCGGACGTAGTCGAGGTCGAGACCGAGGCGTTCACAGAGCTGGAGATAGCGGGCCAGCCCACCCGATCCATCCATGTCGCCTTCATGGTCGATCACGCGAGATCGCCACTCCAGCCGCAGATCGACGTCGGCGATCCGCGCCATGAGGGTCAGATCCTTGCGGGGGATGGAGCATTGGTAGTAGTAGCGATTTAGGGCCCAGGCCTGCACCTGTCCGTGGTCGAGTTCGCCGTCGTGCAGCAGCCGATGGAACGGATGCAGGCTGTGGTAACGCTCTTCGCCGATCCGGGACAGTGCCGCCAGCATTTCCGGTTCGGTACGCGGCGGCTCGGTCTCCGTGACGGGCGCTCCGGGCACCATCGGCGCCGGTGCGATCACAGGTCGATCTCCATCCCGTCGTAGGACACTTCCCACCCGGCGTCCTCGACGGCCCGGCGTTCCCGAGTGTCGGCCGACAGCACCGGGTTGGTCGTGTTGAGGTGAATGAAGATCCGGCGTCCGATGTCGAGGCCATCCAGACCGTGGAGCGAGCCGCCCTCGCCCGAAATGCTGGTGTGCCCCATCCGTTTGCCGGTCTTCACGCCGACTCCGTCGCGGACCATCTCGTCGTCGACCCAGAGGGTACCGTCAAAAAAGAGCAGGGGGGTGCCGCGGACGCGCTCGCGCACGGCATCGGTGATGGCGGCGCAGGCCGGCATGTAGTGAAACGAGGCGCCGCTCGATGTGGAACGGACGTGCAGGGCGATGGTGTCCTCGTCGACCGAGCCGAAATCGGGCCCCTTGGCTTCGTCTTCAAGCCAGAGGGCGACTTTTCCGGGAACTGCGAAGGGCGTGATCTCCAGGCCGGCGTCGCCCCCGGCAGCGTCCACGAGCGCCACCGGCTCGTCGAGCGTCAGGGTGCGCCGCTCCACGAACGCGGGGTTCAGGACGTTGAAGATGGTGTTGGCCTCGAGCACGCCGAGCACGCGGGGGGTCGCGTAGAGGCTGAGCGGCTGCGATTCGCGAAGGTTCAGCAGCCCGGCGACATGGTCCACATCGGCATTGGTCAGCACTGCGCCGGTAATCGGACTGTAGCGAAGCGGCGCCTGGGCCGAGGGCTGGAGGACCGGATTCTCAGCTATCTGCTGGCGTAGATCGGGGGAGGCGTTAAACAGGAACCAACGCGCACCGTCGTCGCTGACGGCGATGGAAGACTGAGTTCTTGAGGGAGTATCGGGGTCGCCGGCACGCGCCCGGCGACTATTCGGATGATTACAATTCCACTGCGGAAACCCCCCGCCGGCGGCTGCTCCCAGAACACGGATTTGCATACGACATCACCGTTGCCCCAGGTTTCCGTTCGGCGGGGGTCAAAGTCAGATCCAGACTGGGATCAGACCTCCGCGCAAGCGTAGCAGTTGATCTCAAGACCGACCGCCACCTCGCGAACCACAGGAGCTTTCCACATAGGTAACTCTCCGATCAGGGTTCCAAGGTAGACGCAATTACGTGCGCCCGTCAGTGGGACGCAAGATAGGATGCGCGACCTGAGGGTCCATCTATACGTTGCATAGGAACTGCCTATTGGTATCTGCCGTCCGGGCCTATGCTCCGGCCAGCATGGCACGGCGTTGGTTTTTCCTGCTCGCGACTTCGGTGTTCGCCGCACTGGCGCCGCCCGCAGCGGCGGCGACGCCGTTGGTCGACGTGGCCTGGCTGGCCGAGCGGACCTGTTCCGAGGGGCTCCTGGTGCTCGACGTGCGCCGGTCACGAGCCGACCACGAGACCGGGCACGTTCCCTGCGCCACCTTCACGAACTTCTACGAGGACGGCTGGCGGGAAACGCAGGCCGGAGTGCCGATGCGGCTCCCGGCGCCGAGCCGCACGGCCGAGTTGCTGGGGCGCCTCGGCATCAGCCCGGACGACCACGTCGTCATCGTGGCGCCGGGGTCCGGCCGCTACGACGCGGCGGAAGCCGCCGCGATCTTCGTCTCGCTGCGCAGTGTCGGTCATGCTGCGGTGTCGATCCTGGACGGCGGCCTCGCGGCCTGGACCGCGCGCTGGGACAACGACGTGGACACCGGTTACCAGCCCCCAGTACCGGGTGCCTACGCGCCGCGCCGGGCGCCTCCCATTCTCGCGGACCGTGCCGCCGTAGGAGGCGCGATCGCGTCGGGCCGCCCGCTCGTGGACCTTCGAACCAGCGACCAGTACCTGGGCCTGAACCGCAATGAGACCGTGCTTCGCCATGGCACGCTGCCGGGCGCACGGAACGTGCCGCTTGCCTGGTTTCTCGTGGACGACACCCTCGTCTTTCACGCGCCCGCCACGGTGCGCGCGGCGCTCGAGCACGCCGGCGTGCCCGCCAATGCCGACCCGGTCGTGTTCTGCAACGCCGGACTGGAAAGCTCGTTGGGCTGGTTCGTCCTGCATGAACTGCTCGGGCGCGCCGGAACCCGCCTGTACGACGGCTCTCTCGCGGAGTGGTCGCGCGACCCGGAGCTGCCGATGCAGGTGATTGTGGGGCCGCCCGGCTGAGACGACCGCAACGACCGGCGCGCGCAGGTGCCCACGGTCGGGGTCGAGCCGGGAGACTCTGTCCGCCCGTACTTTTTTGCCATACTTGCGTGGCGCGCGTGCCGCGTGCGGGCGGACACGCAATTGGCAGCGGAGGCTGAATCCCTTGGCAATCCTACCCATCCTGAAGGCGCCCGACCCTCGGCTGACGAAAGTGAGCCGCCCGGTCGAACAGTTCGACCGGACGCTCGCGGAGTTGGCCCAGAACATGCTGGAGACCATGTACGCAGCCAACGGCATCGGGCTGGCGGCACCGCAGGTGGACGTGCAGCAGCGGATGGTGGTGATGGATCTGCACGGCGAGGACGAGCCGCCCAATCCGCAGATTCTGGTCAACCCGGAAGTCCTCGATGCGAGCGAGGAGACCGCCACGATGAGCGAGGGCTGTCTCTCGGTACCGGAGGCCTACGAAGAGGTCGAGCGCCCGGCCCGGGTCACGGTGCGGTACCAGGATCTCGACGGCGTGACCCACACCCGGGAATGCACGGGGCTGGAAGCCGTGTGCTGGCAGCACGAGATCGATCATCTGGACGGGGTGCTGTTCGTCGACCACCTGACCCGCCTGACGCGCGACCGGATCATCCAGCGGCTGGTCAAGGAGAAGCGGCTGGACCGGCGGGGACGCGATCGAACCATCCGTCCGGCGGCCTGAGGCGGCCTTGAAAGGGACGCCGCTGCGGGCGGCGTTCTTCGGCACGCCGGAGTTCGCGCTGCCGGCGCTGGACGCGCTGCACGCCAGCGTCCATCGCATCGAGGTCGTGTACACGCAGCCGCCGCGCCGCGCCGGCCGTGGTCACCGGATGCGGGGGAGTCCCGTTGCCGACCGCGCCGGAGCCTTGGACCTTTCGGTGCGGACGCCCCGCACCCTGCGGGATCCCGGGGAAACGGCGCGGCTGCGGTCGATGCGGCTCGATGTGGGGGTCGTGGTCGCGTACGGACTGCTCCTGCCGGGTCCCGTCCTGACGGCATTCCGGCTGGGGTGCGTGAATGTGCACGCGTCCCTGCTGCCCCGGTGGCGAGGCGCGGCGCCGGTCGAGCGCGCGATCATGGCCGGTGATGCGGCGACCGGGATCTCGCTGATGCTGATGGATGAGGGGCTGGATACCGGTCCGGTCCTGGATCGGTGCGAGGTGCCGATCGGTCCCGACATGACCGGCGGTATGCTGCGAGACGCTCTGGCTACGTGCGGCGCGGACCGGCTCCCGGAGGCACTGTGCGGTTTGGCCGCGGGCACGCTGGTCCCCGTGGCGCAGCCGGAGGGCGCGGTCTATGCGAGCAAGCTCGGTCCGGCTGACCGGGTCCTCAATTGGGAGTCCACGGCCGAGCAGCTGGAGCGGCAGGTCCGCGCCCTGCACCCTGCGCCGGGCGCCCGGGCCCTGATTCCCTTGAAGGGGCGTTCCGAACCGGTCAAGGTATGGCGCGCTCGGCCCGTCAAGTCCTGTCCGGCGCCTGCGGGAACGGTGCTGGATGATCGCCTTACGGTCGCCTGTGGGGTGGACGGCCTGCGATTGCTGGAGGTACAGCGGCCAGGCGGCCGCAGGCTTGATGCCGCAGCGTTTCTGCGCGGCACTCCGGTTTCCGTCGGCACCGTGCTGCCGGCCCCGAATTCGAACGAAGGTTAGTCCAAATGGTCCAGCGTAATTCGCGCAGCCCGGCCGCGCCCATGCCCATGCCCACCATGGGTCGGATCAATTGGGGAGGACTGTGGGTTCTGTGCGGGCGGGAGACGCTGCGGTTCCTGAAGATCGGGCAGCAGACCATCGCCGGCCCGATGGTCACCACGCTGCTGTTCCTCGCGGTGTTTGCGCTGGCGCTGGGCGGGACGTTCCGGGAAGTAGGGGGCCGGCCGTTCCTCGAGTTCCTGGCGCCCGGCCTGATCGTGATGGCGGTGATGCAGAACGCGTTTGCGAACGCTTCGAGTTCGCTGCTCAGCGCCAAGATGACCGGCAACATCGTGGACCTCCTGATGCCGCCGCTTGCGCCGGGGGAACTGCTGACCGGGTTCCTCGTGGGCGGGCTGGCCCGCGGACTCTGCGTCGGGCTGGCGGTTGGTCTCGCCATGTGGGTCTTCGTGCCGATCCGCCTCCAGGACTACCTGGTGCTGGGGTACTACGTGGTTGCGGCTGCGCTGCTGATGTCGCTCCTCGGCGTGCTGACCGGGGTCTGGGCCGAGAAGTTCGACCACATGTCCACGATCACCAACTTCGTCGTGACGCCGCTATCGTTCCTGTCCGGCACCTTCTACTCGATCGAGCGACTGCCGGAACCGTTCTACACCATCATTCAGTTCAACCCGTTCTTCTATGTCATCGACGGGTTCCGTTCCAGCTTCATCGGCCACTCAGATGCGAACCTCGGCCTCGGCATGGCGTTGCTGGCGGTCATCAACCTCGGGTTGTTGCTCTGGGCGCTCTGGATGTTCCAGACCGGATACCGGCTCAAGGACTGATCCCGCCTCATCGCCGGCGGTTCTGCGCTACATTGCGTGGTCTTCCTTCTCAATCCTGCCCCTGTTTCGGATCTGTCATTCATGGACGCGCTGATGCCCACTTACGCCCGGCTCGATCTGGCCTTCGAGCGGGGCGAGGGTCCGTATCTCTTCACGACCGACGGTACGCGTTACCTGGACTTTGGTACCGGCATCGCCGTGACTGCCCTCGGCCACGCCCACCCGAAGCTGGTTGCGGTCCTGGCGGAGCAGGCGGGCCGGCTGTGGCACACCTCGAACCTCTATCGGATCGGCCCGCAGGAGCGTCTCGCCACGCGACTGGTCGAGCACTCGTTTGCCGATCGGGTGTTCTTCTGCAACTCGGGTGCCGAGGCCTCGGAAGGCGTGATCAAGACCGTGCGGCGGTTCCACTACCACCACGGCAATTCCGAGCGTGCCGAGGTGATCGTGACGGACGGGGCATTCCACGGGCGCACGCTGGCGGGCCTGGCGGCGGGCGGCAACGAGGCCCACCGCGCGGGGTTCACGCCGCTCGCGGCAGGGTTCGTGCGGGTTCCCTACGGCGATCTCGAAGCCACCCGGGCCGCTGTCACCGATCGGACCGCAGCAGTGTTTGTCGAGCCCCTGCAGGGCGAGTCCGGCATTGTGACCGCGCCGCAGGGCTATCTCGCCGGACTGCGCAGCCTGTGCGACGAGCACGGCATCCTGCTGGCCCTGGACGAGGTCCAGACCGGGGTCGGGCGGACCGGCCGGTTCCTGGCCTGCGAATGGGAGGAGGTCGCGCCCGATGTCGCCGGTCTCGCCAAGGGCCTCGGCAGCGGTTTCCCGATTGGAGCCGTCCTGGCGACGGAGCGGGCAGCGGTCGGCATGGTGCCCGGCACGCACGGGTCCACGTTCGGCGGGAACTTCCTCGCGAGTGCGGTCGCGGATGCCGTGGTTGAGGAGATCCTGGCACCGGGATTTCTTGCCGGTGTCGAGCAGGCGGGCGTCCGCCTGCGTGATGGATTGGAGCAGCTGCGGAATCAGCACCCGGGGGTGATCTCGGAAGTACGGGGCCGTGGCCTGATGCTTGGCATGACGGCAGCGGTACCAGCGGCGGATCTCTATTCCCGCTTCCGCGAGCACCGGTTGCTGACGGTTCCGGCGGGCGGGGACACCGTGCGGATGTTGCCGCCGCTCAACATCGAGAACGCCCATGTGGACGAGGCGTTGACCGTAACGGAAGCCGTATTTCGCACGTTCCGGTGAGCGGCGGCGGGCCGGCACGATGAACCAACCTCGACACTTCCTTGACCTCGACCGTCTGAATGGTGCCCTGCTGGGACGGCTGCTCGATCGGGCCAGCGCCTACAAGCGGAACCGCGCCGCCCTGCGGGCGGAGCCCGGCGCGGGTCGCGGGCGGACGCTGGCCATGCTGTTCGAGAAACCGTCCACGCGGACACGGGTGTCATTCGAGGTGGCGATGAACGAGCTGGGCGGCCGGGCGCTCACCCTCGACCGGCAGGGGACCCAGATCGGCCGGGGCGAGAGCCTTGCTGACACTGCTCGCGTGCTGTCGCGTTACGCGGACGTGGCGCTGCTGCGAACCGGTTCGCACGACCAGCTGGAAGAGTTTGCCCGACATGCCGAGATTCCGGTGATCAACGGCCTGACCGACCGGAGCCACCCATGCCAGGTCATGGCTGATCTGCTGACCCTCAGGGATCGGTTCGGCTCGCTGGAAGGCCGGCACGTGGCCTGGATCGGCGACGGCAACAACGTGGCCAACTCGTGGATTCACGCGGCGATACAGCTTGGCGTGCGGCTGCGGGTTGCGTGTCCCCCCTCCCGGCAGCCGCCGGCCGATCTGGTGAGTCGGGCGGTCGAGTCGGGATACGTGGACCTGTTGGACGAGCCGGCCGCGGCAGCGCGAGGGGCCTCGGCATTGGTGACCGACACCTGGAAATCCATGGCCGCGGACCCGTCGGTGGACGGTTTGGCGGACCAGCAGGCAGTGTTCCGCCCCTTCCAGGTGAACCAGTCGCTGATGGATGCCGCGGCGCCGGGAGCCGTGTTCATGCATTGCCTGCCGGCCTATCGCGGCGAGGAGGTCACCGCGGAAGTGATTGACGGTCCGGATTCGGCGGTCTGGGACGAAGCGGAGAATCGCCTGCACGTGCAGAAGGCCATCCTCGAGTGGTGCCTTGCCGAGAGCTGATTTCGGGACCCGACCCCGAGCGCCTAGCCGTTCGCGCTTTCAGACGTAGGTCACCACTTCGGCAAGCGGCTTTCGACCGATGGCGGGTACCGTCGCGTTCCGGTCGGGGTAACCCACCACCAGCAACAGGAACGGGCGTTCGGATGACTTCGGGCGGCCCAGAATATCGTTCAGGAACTTCATGGGACTCGGCGTGTGGGTCAGCGTCGCCAATCCGGCGACGTGCAGTGCCGCGATCAGCATCCCGGTCGCCAGCCCGACCGATTCCAGCGGGTAGTAGTGCTTCACTCTTCGGCCGTCGGCCAGACGGCCGTACTTCTGGGCGAAGATCGCGATCAGATAGGGTGCACGCTCAAGGAACGGCTTGTGTTCGTCGGTGCCGAGCGGGGCCAGGGCGTCCAGCCATTCCTGCGGTGCCCGATGCCGGTAGAAGTGGCGCTCCTCCTCCTCGGCCGCCTGCCTGATCCGGCGCTTCGTTTCCGGATCGCTGACGACGACGAAGTGCCACGGCTGGAGGTTGGCGCCGCTCGGCGCCGTCGTCGCCGTGCGCAGGCAGTTCTCGATCACCTCCCTCGGGACGGGGCGGTTCGAGAAATGCCGAACCGTGCGCCGTTTCTTCAGCTCCAGATGGAACTGGTGCGCCCGTTGCATCATCTCGGCTTCGGGATACTCCCGATAGTCGAGGAGCGGAACAAAGGGATTCTTGTCCATCTCGTCACGCATCCGTCCTGAAACCAGTCTCGCGCGCACATCCAGGCCGGTTCAGCCGGCAGGGGGTCACGCCAGTCCGCGCCGGCGGGTCACCGGTCTCCGAGGCACGAATTCTCCTTGTGGGGCTTCCTTGTAGGCCCGCGGCCTGGTGCGGCGCCCGGTCGGGCCACCTGATGAGCGCTGCAGCCGCTACACGGGGTCCCAACTGAACACGTCAGCGGTGCGATCGAGCGGATAGAAGTCGGGCTGCAGCGCGGGGAAGGCATGCTCGACCACGGCTTCCGGAGACCAGCCCGAGCCCTCGTGGATGCCTCGGAGCGGGCGGGACTGGCCGAGCAGGAAGATCTCGTTGCTGCGGACGCCGAAGATCTGGCCGGTCACGTGCGCGGCGCGATCCGAGCAGAGCGCGACCGCGACCGGCGCGATCTTGTCGGGGGTCATCTGCTTGAGCTTCTCGATACGGGCGCGTGCGGCGTCGTCTGCTGCCGGGATGGTCCCGATCATCCGGCTCCACGCGAAGGGAGCGATGCAGTTGGACCGCACGTTGAACCGCGTCATGTCGAGCGCAAGGGACTTCGAGAGACCGACGATTCCAAGCTTGGCTGCAGCGTAGTTCGCCTGTCCGACGTTGCCGACCAGGCCCGACGTTGAGGTCATGTGCACGAAGCACCCTGATTCCTGAGCCCGGAACCGGGTCGCGGCTGCCCTCGCCACGTTGAAGCTCCCCTTGAGGTGGACGTCGATCACCGCGTCCCAGTCGTCCTCGGTCATCTTGTGGAAGATGGCGTCCCGAAGGATCCCGGCGTTGTTCACGACGATGTCGATCCGTCCGTACCGATCGATCGCCTGCGTGACCATGCCTTCCGCGGCGGCAAACTCGGTCACGCTGTCAAAATTGGCTTCCGCGGCGCCTCCCGCCGAGCGGATCGTCTCCACCGTCGCGAGAGCGTGCGCCTGGTCCTGGCCTTCGCCCGATGTTGCGCCGCCCGGATCGTTCACGACGACGCTCGCGCCATGCGCGGCCATCAGCTTGGCGATTTCGGCACCGATTCCGCGCCCCGCCCCCGTCACCAGGGCCACTTTTCCAGCAAGAAGTTCAGTCATGGTGCCGTTTCCGATATGCGTCGTAGGCGTCAACTGCGGAAGCCCGGAAGATCAACGATTGTGCAGCCTTCCGCCGCGAAGGGAATCCCCTCGCAGCATGCCGGAGTACCGGCCCCGAGCATGCGCACGCCGCAATGCCCGGTCGTGTTCACGGAATCCGGTCCGGCAAATGTGGGGACCGGCGCCAGCAATACCGGACGCGGGCACGAATGGAACAGGCGCGGTCAATGCTCACGCGGGTGCGCAGGCGACCCTCCTGTCAACGCAGCATTGGGCCAGGGTGTGCCCTGCTAGCGGTCGGCGGGCGTGTCCAGTCCCGCGGCACGGGCGGCCGTACCAAGGGCTTGGTCCAGCGTGGCGAGAGGCAACTGTCGGCGTAGCGCCAGTTCAAGGTAGATCGCGTCATAGACGGTCAGGTCGTAGGAGTGGGCAAGGCGAAGTGCACCCCCCCACACACGCGAAACCGAGAAAGTGTCGACCTCGATGGGCAGGGCTTCAAGGTGGGCGCATAGCTCCTCCCAACTCTCAACGCCGATGCGCCTCCTCTTGGTTGCGGCGAGTAGGACACTTCCCACCTCTATCGCCCATAGCGACGGGACGACTGCCCGGTCGTCCTCCAGCAGGTCTCGTAGTCGGGCCGTGGCTTCGGTGGCTTCGTCAGGGAATACCCACGCCATGGTGACCGAACAGTCGGGGACGAACACGGGATCAGTACCTGCGGCCTTCTTCGAGTAGCGCGCGAACGGATAGGCCACCAAGACTGTGCGTGTCCTGAAACGCCTTCAGACCGGCAATTGCCGCCCGCACCTTGCCGGAATCATGAGGCTGGAACGGGATCAGTTCGGCGACAGCGCGATTGTGTCTCGTGATGACGAACCGTTCGCCGTTTGCCACGCGGCGCAACAGCTTGGGAAGGTGGGTCTTGGCCTCGAACGCGCCAATCGTGGGCATCGTGTGAACTCCGGGCAGGCTCTGTTCAACTAGTCTATAACTAGTCTAATTCACTGTCTGGTTCAACGTTGCGTTGTGTTCGTCCTGGGCCGACAACCGGTTGCCGTCAGCGGTGCTGCCGTTAATCGATCCAAGGGGGCCGGTCCCCAAGCGGCAGCAGCCGGGGCTAGGAAGCGGGTGTTGCGGCTGCGTCGGACGGACGCCTGCCGGTGGTGACCGCTTCGATCAGCGTAACCGTCTCGGCAATGCCGTAGAGCGCGATGAAGGAACCCATCCTCGGGCCGCGACTCTGGCCGAGCAGGGTCTCGTAGAGCGCCTTGAACCAAATCTTCGGCTCGTCGAACCCGTTGGCCCGCCCGACCTTGAAGATGGTGCCCTGGAGCGTCTCGCCGTCGACGTCCGGAGGGAGGGCGCGGAGGGCCTCGGCCAGTGCCAGCAGGGCGGTGCGTTCTGGCGCGGTGGCTGGCCGGTACCGCTTTTGGGGACGCACCCGGTCCTGGTAGTAGCGGACGGCGAGGGCGACCAGCTGGTCAAGCGCAGGTTCCGTCGCGGGCGTCGCGGCCGGGAGATAACGCTCGATGAATCCCCAGAGGACCGAGGCGTCCTCGGCATTGCAGGCGCTGGCGAGATTGAGCAGCATCCCGAACGCCAGCGGCACGGTCCGGGTGCGCGCCGGCCGGCCGCCGTGGATGTGCCACACTGGATTTTCCAGCAGTTCTGCAGAATCGCCTTCCTGACCCCGTTCGGCGAACTGCTTGAGGTGGCGTTCGTAGTCATCGACATGCCGGGGGATCACGTCGAAGTGAAGCCGCTTGGCCCGGCCGGGCTGGTGATACATGAAGAGCGAGAGACTGTCCTCGGTGCCGTACGTCAGCCATTCCTCGAGCGTCAGACCGTTGCCGATCTTCTTCGAGATTTTCTCCCCGCGCTCGTCGAGGAAGAGCTCGTACGTCATGTTCGCCGGCGGCCGGGCGCCAAGCACGCGGGCGATCTGCGCCCCGAGTTCGTACGACGAGATCAGGTCCTTGCCGTTCATCTCGTAGTCCACGTCGAGCGCCACCCAGCGCATCGCCCAGTCCGGCTTCCACTGCAGCTTGCAGCGTCCCCCCGTCACGGGCGTCTCGACTTCCGTCCCGTCGTCGCCCCGGTAGGTGATCGTGCCGGCATCGGGATTTCGGGCGAGTACGGGGGCCTGGAGGACCCGGCCGGTCGTCGGGCAGACCGGCAGGAACGGGCTGTAGGTCGCGCGCCGCTCGCGCCCCAGCGTGGGGAGGATGATCTCGGTGATTTCGTCGTAGTGCCGAAGCACCATGAGCAGCGTCTCGTCGAAGACGCCGCTGCGGTAGCAGTGCGTGGAGCTTCGAAACTCGTAGTCGAACCCGAACCGGTCGAGGAAGGTGCAGAGCTGGGTGTTGTTGTGTTCGGCGAAGCTCTTGTGCTGGCCGAACGGGTCCGGAATGTCGCTCAGGGGGCGGCCGAGGTGCTCGGCGAGCATGGCCTGCTCGGGCACGTTGCTCGGCACGCTGCGCAGGCCGTCCATGTCGTCGGAGAATGCGATCAGCCGGGTCGGCATTTCGGTCAGGGTCTCGAAGGCGCGACGGACCATGGTCGTGCGGGCTACCTCGCCGAAGGTCCCGATGTGGGGCAGGCCCGAGGGTCCGAATCCCGTCTCGAACAGCACGTAGCCCTTCTCGGGCTGGCGGCCGCCGAGGCGCTTCGCCAATCGGCGCGCTTCGGCAAACGGCCAGGCGCGGGCCTGTTCGGCGGCGGCGCGAAGCGTGGTCACGGGTGGACTGCGTCGGGTCCGGGCTCGCGCGTCAAGGTCCGGAAGAGGTCTTCCAGGTTGGGCTCGCGAGTCGACAGGTCCTCGACCTGCAGTTCCGAATTGCGGATACGGCCCAGGAGGTCGACCGTCCGGGTTCGGGTCGGCTGATATCCGATCACCACCGTGCGGTCGCCCTGGAGATAGGCGTCGAGATCGCTGAAGGCCGTCGGCACCTCGCTGCACGGCTCCGCCAGGTGGACCACCAGCTCCTTGCGGTCCAGCTCGGCCAGCATCTCGTCCATCGGTCCGTTCAGGATCACGGATCCCCGATTGATGATGGCGATCCGATCGCAGATGGCCTCGACTTCCTCGAAGTGGTGCGTCGTCAGCAGGATGGTCGCTCCGGCTTCGTTGATGTACCGAACCTCTTTCCACAGGAGCTCGCGCAATTCGACGTCGACCCCCGCAGTCGGCTCGTCAAGGATCACGATCGGTGGTCGATGCACCAGCGCTTTCGCCATCATCAGGCGGCGGCGCATGCCGCCCGACAGCGTACGCGAGTAGACGTCGGCCTTGTCGGCCAGCCCCACCATCTCCAGCAGCGCCTCGGTCTGACGCCGGCTTGGCGGGACCCCGTAGAGGCCGGCCTGCAACTCCAGCGTCTGCCGGGGCGAGAAGAACGGATCGAGGACGAGCTCCTGCGGCATGACGCCGATGGAGAGCCGGGCCTGTCGCCAGTCCGCGTCGAGGTCGTATCCGTTGATTTCAACCTGGCCGCCGCTCTTCACGACCAGCCCGGCCAAAATATTGATCAGCGTTGACTTTCCGGCGCCATTCGGACCCAACAGCCCGAAGATCGATCCCCTCGGGATTTCCAGACTGACGCCCCGGAGCGCCCGCATGGGCGGCTGGCCGGACCGGGCGCGGTACACTTTCTCTAGGCCGCTAATGCGGATAGCCGCCGCCGACGCGCCGGGCACGGAATCAGGACCGGGATCGTCTAGCATGGCCGTTCCCCTTTCCTTATCATCTAGCCCCGCGCGTGGCAACGACCTGGGCCGCACCGCGCTCAGGGGCCGCGTCCCATGGCGTCTCCCGATACGGTCGAAGTTGATGAGGATCGGGTCGCCTGTGACGGCGGCGGCGCGGATGGTCATCCCCGCGTGTTCCTGTCGCTCCGGGCAGGGGAAGCGGTCGTGTGTCCGTACTGCGGACGACGCTTCGTGCGGCGCGCTGACTGACCTTCCCGTGCTGCCGTGGCTGACCCCGCGCCCGTGACGGAATCACCCTTGGCGCGACCGCGGCTGATCCTGGTCGATGGCTCCGGGTACCTCTTCCGTGCGTTTCATGCGATGCGGGAGCTCACGCGAGCCGACGGCACGCCGGTGAACGCCGTGTACGGTTTCTGCAGCATGCTGTGGAAGCTGTACCAGCAGGAGGCCAGCGACGGACTCGCGGTGATCTTCGACGCCGGCGCGAAGTCCTTCCGAAACGACATTTTTCCCGCCTACAAGGCTCATCGGCCACCGCCGCCGGAGGCATTGATCCCGCAGTTTCCACTGGTGCGCGAGGCGACTCGTGCGTTCGGGCTGCCGTCGATCGAGCTCGCCGGATACGAAGCCGACGACCTGATCGCAACCTTCGCCGAGCAGGCGAGCAACTCGGGATGGGACGTCGACATCGTCTCGTCCGACAAGGATCTGATGCAGTTGGTGGGCCCCCATGTCAGGATGCTGGGGCCGCGCGACCTGGAACCCATCGGTCCGCCGGAAGTGGCCGAGAAGTTTGGCGTCCCACCCGAGCGGGTCGTCGATGTGCAGGCTCTGGCCGGCGACGCGACCGACAATGTCCCCGGCGTGCCGGGAATCGGCGTCAAGACGGCGGCCGAGCTGGTGGCGCGGTTCGGTTCGCTCGAGGACGTGCTGGCGGGGGCTTCCTTGGTGAAGCAGCCCAAGCGTCGCGAGCGGCTGCTCCAGCATGCCGACGACGCGCGCATCAGCATGCGGCTCGTCACGCTCAAGCGCGACGTCCCGGTGGACGTTGGTATCGAGGACATGCGTCGCGCCCCGCCCGACCCGGACTTGCTGCTGGGATTTCTCCGGGCGCAGGGGTTTGCGAGCTTGGTACAGCGAATTGCGGGGCAGCTGGACGGTGCCGGCACGACGGCGGCATCGACCGAGGCCGCTCCGGTCGAGCGAGACTACGAGCTGGTCACCGATCTTCGCCGCCTGGACGCCTGGGTCGCCGCGGCGAACGCAGCCGGCATCGTGGCCGTCGACACCGAAACCACGGGCCTCGAAATCGAAACGCTCGAACTGGTGGGAATCTCGCTGGCCACGGCCCCCGGCCGAGCCTGCTACATCCCGCTTGCGCACGTGGGCGCCGCCGACAGCCCGGGGGAGGACGGCCTGTTTACGCCGCCCGCGCCTGCCCAGGCGCCGAAGGATGAGGTGCTGGCGCGGCTGCAGCCGCTGTTCGAAGACGCCACGGTCCTCAAGGTAGGCCAGAACATCAAGTACGATGCCAACGTGCTGCACCGGGCGGCCGGCATCGAGGTGGCGCCGATCGACGACACGATGCTCCTGTCGTACGTGGTCGATGCGGGCCGCGCGAAGCACGGCCTCGATTCGCTGAGCGAACGCCACCTGGGCATCGAGCCGATTCCGTTTTCGGCGGTGTGCGGATCCGGCCGCAACCAGATTCTGTTTTCGCAGGTACCGCTCGACAAGGCCTGCGAGTACGCCGCCGAGGATGCCGACCTCACGCTGCAGCTGCACCAGCGCCTCCGGCCGCGCGTGCTCAAGGAGCGCATGGTGACGGTGTACGAGACGCTGGAGCGACCGCTGGTTCCCGTCCTGGCGGCCATGGAACGGGCCGGCATCGCCGTGGATCGCGGCACGCTGGAAGAACTCCGCGCCGACTTCGAGGCGCGGATGGCGGCCCTGGAGACACGGATCCACGGACTCGCGGGACGGGCATTCAACCTGTCGTCCCCCGCGCAGCTCGGCGCCATCCTGTTCGAGGAACTCGGGCTCACGCCTGGCGGCAAGACCCGTGTGAAGAAGAGCGCATCGACGTCCCACGCGGTTCTGGAGGAGCTCGCGGGACAGGGCCACGAGATCGCGAGCAGCATGATCGCGTGGCGGCAGGTCCAGAAACTGCTGTCGACGTACATCGAGGCGCTGCTCGAGCGCAGCCGGGCGACGGGGCGCGTACACACGTCCTACCACATGACCGGGGCCGCCACGGGCAGGCTGTCGTCGAGCGATCCGAACCTGCAGAACATCCCGATCCGGACGGAGGAAGGCCGGCGCATCCGGCGCGCCTTCGTGGCCCCGCCCGGCAGGGTCCTGCTGGCTGCCGACTACTCGCAGATCGAGCTCCGCCTGCTGGCCGAGGTGGCGGAGATCGAACCGTTGCGGGAAGCGTTCCGCGACGGCGCGGACATTCACACGCTCACGGCCGCCAGCGTCTTCGCGGTTGCCGTCTCGGAGGTGGACGCGGAAATGCGGCGCCGGGCCAAGACGGTCAACTTCGGGCTGATCTACGGACAGAGCGCATTCGGGCTGGCCCGGCAGTTGGGCATCCCCAAGGGTGAGGCCCAGGGGATTATCGACGCCTACTTCAAACAGTACCCCGGCATCGAACGGTACATGGAGACCACCAAGCAGTTCGCCAGGGACCACGGCTACATCGAGACCATGTTCGGGCGCCGTTGTCACCTGCCGAACATTCGCGCCCGGAACTTCTCGGCTCGGGCTGGGTCCGAGCGGGCGGCCATCAATGCGCCGCTGCAGGGGGCGGCCGCCGACATCATCAAGCGCGCCATGGTTCGCATGCCGGATGCGCTGCGCGGGGCGGGGCTCCAGGCCGACATGCTGCTGCAGGTCCACGATGAACTGGTCTTCGAGGTTCCCGAGGCGGAGGTCGAGGCGACTTCCGCGGTGGTCAAGCGGACCATGGAGACGGCGCCGTTGCCGGCGTGCGCCATGTCGGTGCCACTGGTGGTGGACGTCGGTGTGGGTGCCAGCTGGGAGGCGGCCCACTGAAACACGGATGGTCGGACGCGGGCCTCCCGCCGGTGTCGGTACGAGGACGGGGCTGACACCCGGAACTTGGCCGGGCGGCCATGCGGCGCGGCCGACGCGGTCTCGGCGTCGACGAAATCCGTCCGTCCGGCGCTCCGCGGGCGACCCCGGGACAGCCGCGCACCCGGCGGCGCCCTACGCACCGATTTCCACGCGGCCGTCGGCGGCCCTAATTCAAGCCGCGCCCACGCGCATGTTTCGATGTGCACTTGACCTGGGGCGGTCCTACCGGTCAGGCTGAGGGCAAGGCGGAGGTCTCGATGGCGGTATCGCTCACTCACATGCGCGCCTTCTGGGCAGTGGCCAAAGCGCGGTCATTTACGCGGGCCAGCAAACAGCTGGGCGTGGCGCAGGCCACGATCTCGCAGCACATCTCCAAGCTCGAGGACGAGTTGGGCGCACAGGTGCTGCGGCGCCACGGCGGAACCATCGACCTCACCGACGCCGGCCGGTACCTCCTGCGACGGGTGGAACGAATCCTCAGCGACTACGACGAGGCCATGGACGGGATCGGGCAGTTCACCGCCGGCACGCGGGGCATGCTCAAGCTGGGAATCCTGAGTTCCGTCGCCCGAAACCTGCTGCCGGAGGCGATGCGCAGTTTCGCAGTGTCCTTTCCGAACGTCGAAATTGACGTCCAGGAAGTGCCGCCGGCCGAGACGATCGATCTCCTCTACGCGCGCCGCATTTCGATTGGCGTGGTGGCGTCGGACTCGATCGCGTCAAGCAATCTTCCGTTTGCCCAGACCGAACTCTTCGTGGATCCCTATGTCCTCGCGGTCCCAGAGGGATTGGCGCTCGAAGCGGTCGAGGATCCGACGGAGGACGTCAAGCCGGCCGTCGCCAACGTGCTGAACAGCACGATCCGGTTCGAGTACGGCAACCAGCACAAGCGTCGGATCGATGAGTGGTACAAAGGCGTGCTGCCGAAAGCGCGGGTCGAGGCGACCACCCGGACCTACGAAGTGGCGCTGTCGATGGTCCAGGCCGGACTGGGTGTAGCGGTCGTACCGGCGCTTGCCGCCGAAATCGGGCCGGGCCATGGCTTCCGGGTCGACCTGTACCGGACGCAACTGGAGGACCGACGGATGGCGGCCATGGTGCCCGACCAATACCTGAGGATCGATCCGCACCGGACGTTTATCGGGGCGCTGGCAGAGGCGGGGCAGGCGCTCGAACTGCCGGCAATACTGGAAGCACCGTTTCTCGGCAGACCAACGGCTCGCCAGCGCCAGTCTGCAGCCTGACCGTCGTCCCGGTCGGGGCGCCCGGCAAATTCAGCATCTTCGCCGTCGACGAAACCCAAGGACAATCGGGAGTTCAGCGCATGGGTGCCGTGTCCGGGTTGCTCCGCACCTCCGGCGTGCTGCTGGGCCTGCTGATCCTGTTTGGCCTGCCTGAGGTAGTCCGTGCCGCAGGGCCGGAACGTGCCGCGTGGTACGTGAACGTGGGAAGTGGTGTGGGCTGGAGCGCGACCATGGACAAGGCCGGGCACAACCGCGACACGACGTGCAGTCCGAACCGCGACTGCGGCCGAAGTGTCGAGGGGTTTCGCTGGTTTCAGGATCTGGTTCCCGAAACCGGCCACACCTTCGGGATCGCGGCGGGCCGACAGATCGGGCGGCTGCGGTTTGAACTGGCGGCGACTCAGCAAACCCATCCCGTTGCGCTGGAGTTCATCGGCATCACGTATCTGGACGGCTCTGACCGCGCGCCGTACGTTGTCGACAGCCCCTATGCATCGCGCTCCACGAACCTGGTGGACGAACTGACGACACGCTCGCTGTCGGTGAACGTCTACCGGGACTTTCCGGTGCCGGGGATCCGGGCGACCCCGTATCTCGGCGCCGGCCTGGGCATCACGTACGTCGAGGTTTCCGGGCTCTACTTCCACAGTGACTACTTCTGCCGGGAAGGCCGATCGTGTGACCCGCCCGCGGACCGCTACGACACCGTGAAGTCCGCTGATCTCACCGACGTGGTCCCGGCGGCCCATCTTTTTGCCGGGGTGGCATGGCATGTGAGCGACCGGTGGGCGCTTGATGTCAAGCTTGCCTATCGCACCGTCGGCGACCTCGCGCATCAGTCCGCGTACGTTCAGCACGAATTCCCCGACCTCACGTTTCACGAGGCAGTCCGCGGTATCCGGCAGGGGTCGGTTCTGCTCAGCGCGCGATACACCTGGGCTGACGGCACGACGCCGTAGCCGACCAGCGGCGGCAGGGCACCGGCGTCCGTTGGGGTGCCGCTTTGCGTCGGGTGGTGTTCCGGGCGTCCCGTCGGCGGGTCCCTGCCGTCGGCGTGCGAGGCGCTCGGACAGACGGTCGGGCTCCGGCGGTCACGGCGTCTGCCGCGCGGTCTTGCCGTCACCGGCAGGAGAACGTACGGCGCGGCACGATCGCGTTGCAGGCCGCACGACACACGTGATAGGTTGCCTCTGCACTTTTTGTCCCTGTTCCCGCCATTTGCTCGTCCCGGACGACTGCCATAGGTCGAGGGTCAGGTTTGCTGCGGAAGTACGAACAAGCTCATGCCACCAGCCAAACCTTCGCCTCTGGCGGCGGTCGCCCAGAATGACGATTTTGTCGCCCAGATCGAAGCGGCGAACGAAGCGGTCGCCCGCGCCCGCGCCCACATGGCCGAGCTCGTGTTCGGTCAGCCGCACGTTGTGGACCACGCGATCATCACGCTGCTCGCCGGCGGGCACGCGCTGGTCATCGGCTTGCCGGGGCTGGCCAAGACCCGGCTCGCGCGCTCGCTCGGCACGGTCTTCGGACTGGTGGACAAGCGGATCCAGTTCACGCCGGACCTGATGCCCTCCGACATCGTGGGGTCCGAGGTTCTCGAGGAAGCAGATGGCGGGCAGCGGGCCTTCCGTTTCATCGAGGGCCCGGTGTTCTGCCAGCTGCTCCTCGCCGACGAGATCAACCGGGCCTCGCCCCGAACCCAGTCCGCGCTCCTGCAGGCAATGCAGGAAAACGAAGTGACCGTGGCCGGCCGCGCGCATCCGCTCCCATCACCGTTCCACGTCCTGTCCACGCAGAACCCGATTGAACAGGAAGGCACCTACCCGCTGCCGGAAGCCCAACTCGACCGGTTTCTCATGCGGATCGACATCGGCTACCCCGACCGTGATTCCGAGCGCACCATGCTGATCGCGACGACCGGGCCCAAGGAGACCGACCCCGAGCAGATCATTTCGGCGCAGGAACTCCTCGACATGCAGGCACTGGTACGTTCGATTCCCGTGGGCGACAGCGTGGTGGAAGCCATTCTGACGTTGGTGCGCCGCGGGCGGCCCGACCTCTCTGAAATCGAGATGGTGCGTGAGCACGTGTCGTGGGGTCCGGGGCCGCGCGCCAGTCAGGCGCTGATGCTGTCGGCGCGGGCCCGCGCGGTGCTGGACGGGCGCCTCGCGCCGTCGGTGGACGATGTCGTGGCGCTGGCCCGCCCGGTGCTGCGGCACCGGATGGACGTGACGTTCGCTGCCCGCGCGGACGGCCTGAGTGTCCTGGACGTTATCGATCGTCTGACCGAATCCATCGCCTGAGCCGTTTGGTGCCGACGCCTGATCCCGCTCCTCGGGACCGTGCTGAACGTCTCGCTGCCGGTCTTCCTTCCTTTTCCATCCGCGCGCTCCGTGTTGCCGCCGGTGTAATCAGCGGGGTCCACGGCCGGCGCCGCCGCGGGCGCGGCGAGAGTTTCTGGCAATTTCGGCAGTTTCAGCCGGGTGATCCGGTGTCCTCCATCGACTGGCGGCGCACCGCGGCCTCGCAGGACATCTTCATCCGCGAACGCGAGTGGGAGGTGGCGCAGCAGGTATGGCTCTGGTGCGACCGGTCACCATCCATGGACTACGCCTCGTCACCCGAACTCGAACCGAAGCGGACGCGGGCGGCACTGATCACGCTGGCGCTGGCGGCGATGCTGCTGCAGGGAGGCGAAACCGTGGGGCTGCTCGGCGCGACACCGCGCACCGGCCGGGGACGGGCGATGCTCGGACGGATCGCCGAACATCTCGTGGCCGACGCTCCGCCCGGCTCTGGCATGCCGGCCGCGATCCGGGTGGAGCGCCACGCACAAACGGTCTTGGTTGGCGATTTCCTCGAGCCGCTGGAGACGATTGCTGCCCGCGTGCGCGGTCTTGCCAACCAGGAGGTGGCGGGGCATCTCGTTCAGGTCCTCGATCCGGCGGAGGAGCTGCTGCCCTTCCGCGGTCGTATCCGGTTCTTGGGCGCCGAGGAGGAGGGAGACCTCCTGATTGGCAGAGTGGAAGCCGTGAGCCGCCGCTACGTGCGTCGGGTCGAGGAGCACCGGCAGGGGCTTGCCGACATCGCCCGCAAGCATGGCTGGGGCTTCCTGACCCACCGGACCGACCGGGGGCCGGAACCGACCCTGCTGGCGCTCCATCAAGCGCTCTCCGGCGCGTTCGAACGGTTCTGAGCCGTGCCGTTTTCGTTTGCCGCACCCTGGGCCCTGGCGGCCCTGGCCGGGCTGATCGCCGTGTGGTGGTTGCTGCGGCTTCGACCCCCGGCCCCCCGCCGGCTCCGATTCCCTGCCATCCGGCTTCTGTTCGGCCTCGACGATCGCGAGGAACCGCCGCATACCACGCCGCTGTGGCTGCTGATCCTCAGGATGGCGCTGTTCACACTGGTGGTCCTTGCCGTTGCCGGGCCTCGCTGGGACACGGACCCGACGCTGGAGGCGGACGGCACGCTCGTCGTCGTCGTCGATGACGGCTGGGCAAGTGCGCGCGGGTGGGAGAGCACGCGGCGGTCCCTGCTGCAGGTGATCGATGCCGCGCGGGCACAGGACCGTTCAGTGGTGCTGGCAGGCACGGCACCGGGAACCGACTGGTTCCGCTCGCAGGTGCCCGCCGGTCCCGAAGAAGCCGCGCGCTTGGCCCGGGTGCTGGCACCGCAGCCGTGGGGCGTCGACCGGCGGGCATTTCTCGAATCGCTCGTCGGCGCAGAGTTTGTCGACGTCGGCGAGGTCATGTGGTTCTGGGACGGTACGGACGGGGGTGACCCGGAAGCGACGGCACTCCTGGCGCAACAGTTGTCCCGGGTCGGCGCGCTGTCCGTGATGGCCGGGCCGGAGCACGAGGCCCCGTTGTCGCTGCTGCCGGCCGCGGAAGATGCAGACGGGATGGCACCGCGGCTCCGCCGCACGCACGACACGGGGCTCCAGGAGGCATGGGTGCGGGCGCTCAGTCTGGACGGTCGGGTGCTGACGCGGGTATCGGCAACGTTTGCAGACGGGGAGAGGACGGCCAGTGCGCCGCTGGGCCTTCCGCGCGAGCTGCGCCGCGAGGTCACCCGGATCGAGATCGAGGGTCAGCGCCACGCCGGCGCGGTCGTGCTCGTCGACGATCGCTGGCAGCGTCGCACCGTCGGGCTGGTGACGCTGGGCGACGACTACGCCGCCCGCCCGCTGCTGGCCCCGACCTACTACCTGCGGCGGGCGCTGGAACCGTTCGCCGAGGTCCGCCAGGGGCCGCTGGGGACGCTGCTGGAGGATCCGCCGTCGGTGATCGTATTGGCGGACGTTGGCCAGCTCCGTCCGGAGGGCCGCGACGCCCTTGAAGCCTGGCTGGAGTCAGGCGGCACGCTGGTGCGCTTTGCCGGCGAACGCCTCGTGGACGCGGACAGTCCGCTGCTCCCGGTGCGACTACGGGAAGGCGAAATGCGCTCGCTGGGCGGCGCGTTCAGCTGGGAGCAGCCGTTCACGCTGGGACCGTTCCCCTCGGAATCGCCGTTCGCGGGACTGGCTGTGCCGGAAGATGTCGTGGTCCACCGGCAGATGATCGCGGAACCATCGGCAACACTGGACGATCTGACGCTGGCGCGCCTGGCGGACGGGACACCGCTGGTGACGGCGGCGCGGAGTGGCCGCGGGGAGCTTGTGTTCTTCCACGTGACAGCGAACACGGACTGGTCGAACCTGCCGCTGTCCGGCCTCTTCGTGAACATGTTGCAGCGGATTGTCGAGCGGGCGGAAGGCGGCGATGCGCAACTGGGGTCTGAAGTGCTGCCGCCACTCTCGGTGTTGGACGGTTTCGGCCGGGAGATGCCGCCGCCGGCGGACGCCGTTTCGGTCGACGCTGCGCAGCTGCTGGAAGGGACCCCGGGGCCCGGTCACCCGCCCGGCTATTACGGCCATGACCTGTTCCGGCGAGCCCTGAATCTCGGTGGGACCATGGCGGACGTGCAGGCCTTCCGGGGCCCGCTGCCGGACGGCGTGGAACCCGTTGCCAGGTTCGGCACGACGACCGTCGACTTGTCGGCGTGGCTGTTTGCCCTCGCGCTCGCTCTGCTCCTGGTGGACATCGTGGCGGGTCTGGCGCTGCGCGGGCTGATCGGCGGCCATGGATGGGTCTCCACGGCGGTCGTCATCATCGTGCTCGGCGCCACCGAGGTGCGCGCCGAGGATTCCGTGCCCCTGGGAGCGCTGGCCATCCAGTTTGGCTACGTGGAGACCGGCAATCCGGAGGTCGATCAGACGAGTGCGCTGGGACTGGCAGCGCTCGGCCGGGTGCTGGGCGAGCGCACGTCGGTCGTGCCCGTGCCGCCGAAGCCGATTGACATCGAGCGGGATCCGCTGGTGTTTCATCCATTCGTGTATTGGCCGATCACCGATCGCCAGGAGGCGGTCTCGGAGCGGGCGGTGGAACGCATCGAGGCCTACTTGCAGACGGGCGGCATGATCGTGTTCGACACGCGCGACGGATCGCCGGTGGCCCAGCTTGAGTCGTCGCGTCACGGGGATCCGCGGCTTGCCGCGGTGCTCGGCTCGCTCGACCTCCCGCCGCTGGTTCCGGTCTCCGCCGGGCACGTGCTCGGCCGGTCCTTCTATCTGCTGGGCGCGTTTCCCGGACGCTGGGCGGGCAATCGGGTCTGGGTCGAGAGCACGGCCGAGCGATCCCGCGACGAGGTCGCAAGCGTGGTGGTCGGAGCGGCGGGTTGGGCGGCTGCCTGGGCCACGGATCCCTCCGGCCGGCCGCTGTTCCCGGTAACCCCCGGCGGTGAGCGCCAGCGCGAAATGGCCTACCGGTTCGGCATCAATCTGGCGATGTACGCAATGACCGGCAACTACAAGTCGGATCAGGCGCACACCCGGACCATTCTGCAGCGGCTGCGGCGCGCGGCGGAACGGCGCTGAAGCGGGATGGACGGGTACACGCTGACATTTGCTCCGCTGTTGCCGTGGAGCCTGTTCGCGGTCATGGCAGCGGCCACCACGGCGGTCCTCGGACTGGGTCTTCGAAAGCGGTCGTCCGGGATCGGCTTTCGGACGCTGGCAGCTGCGGCCCTGCTCCTCGCGATCGCACGTCCGACGGTAACCGCAGAGCAACGGACCGAACTCGCCGACGTCGTGCTGGTGGTGGCGGACGCCAGTCCAAGCCAGCAGCTGGGTGACCGCGCGGCGGCGACGTCGGCGGCGGTGCAGGCGATCCAGGACGAATTGACCGACGACGAGGGCCTCGAGGTGCGGGCCGTGACGGTGGCTGGCGGTGGCCCCGGAACAAACCTGTTTGCTGCCGTGCGTTCGGCCGTCGCGGACGTGCCGCCGGACGGTGTTGCCGGCGTGGTGCTGGTCACCGACGGACAGGTGCATGACGTGCCGGAAGACGTGTCGGCACTAGGCTTCGACGCCCCGGTGCATGCCCTGCTGACCGGGGCGCCCGGCGAACGGGACCGGCGCCTGGTAGTCGATGGGGCGCCGCGATACGGCATCGTCGGCGAGGCCGTGAAATTCCGGGTCACGCTGCTGGATGAAGCGGCGGTGGGGCAGGCGGAACCCGTCCACATCACCGTGCCGGGAGGGCACGTTGCGGAGCGGGTGCTGCAAGTCGGGATGCCCGCGGAATTCGAGCTGCCGCTGGAGCGGGCGGGCGTGGTCGCCGTGGCGCTGGAAGTGGCAGCCATTCCCGACGAACTCACGCCCGACAACAACCGGGTCGTCGTCCATGTGAACGCTGTCCGCGACCGGCTCCGTGTGATGCTGGTCTCCGGCGAACCCAGCATGGGATTGCGGCACTGGCGGAACCTGCTGCAGGCAGACCCGGCAGTCGACCTGGTGCATTTCACGATCCTGCGACCGCCCACCAAGCAGGATGCCACCCCGGTCCAGGAGCTGTCCCTGATTCCGTTCCCGGCCCGTGAACTGTTCGACGCCAACCTCGACGATTTCCACCTCGTGATCTTTGATCGGTATCACCTGCGCGGAATCCTGCCGCCGCAGTACCTTTCGAACATCGCCGAGTACGTGGTCCGCGGCGGGGCGCTTCTCGACATTGCTGGCCCTAGCTACGCTGGTCGCTTCAGCCTCGTGAACACGCCCTTGCGGGAAATTCTCCCGACCCTGCCGGCCGGGGACGTCATCGAGCGCCCCTTTGTGCCGGAGCTCTCGGAGGCCGGGCAAAACCACCCCGTGACCGCGGGCCTCGCCGCCGGCGCCGCCGACTGGGGTCCCTGGTACCGGATGGTGCGGGGCATGCCGGTGAAGGGCGAGTCCTTGATGTGGGGCGCCGACGGATGGCCGCTCCTGCAGCTGAGCCGTGTCGGCGAAGGCAGGGTGGCGCAACTTCTCTCGGATCAGTCCTGGGTCTGGACCCGGCCGGGTCCCGGCGGCGGACCGAGGGCGGAGTTGTTGCGCCGCGTCGTGCACTGGCTGATGAAGGAGCCGGACCTCGAGGAACATCTCCTGAAGGCGACGGTGTCCGATCGGCGCATCGATGTCCTTTACCGGAGTGTGGATACCCCGCTCCGCGAGATTACGGCGGTGGCACCGTCCGGCGCGTCTACGACGGTCCCGCTGGGGCCTGCCGCGGCCGGAACCGCGATCGCCTCGTTCGAGGCCAGCGAACCCGGACTGTGGACGTTGCAAGGGGGCAACCTGAGCGCAACGGCACTGGTCGGGGCAGCGGACGCGCTGGAACTGACGGAAATGCGGGCAGATCCCGGACCGCTGAAAGCGTTCGTCGGCGCCACGGGCGGCGGAGTGTTCTGGCTGGTGGATCACGGCGGGCCGCCGCCGTTCCGGCCGGTGACGGCCGGGCAGACCGCGGCCGGCGACAGCTGGCTCGGCCTGCGGCGTCATGGCCGTCACACGGTGACGGGCCTCGCCCAGTCACCGCTGCTGCCGTGGCCGGTGCTCCTGGCATTGGCGATGGGCGCGCTCTTTCTCGCGTGGCATCGGGAAGCGCAGTAGCCTTGAGCAGGGTTCCGGCCCGGGGCACCGTGCCCGAGTGGTGGGATCAGGCCACCCGAGCGCTGGCCCGGCGCGATCCGGTGCTGCGGCGGGTCATCGGCGCCTCGAAGGGCATGGCGCTCAAGTCCCGAGGCAACGCTTTCCAGTGCCTGGCCCGGTCGATCGTCGGTCAGCAGATTTCGGTGAAGGCCGCGCACGCCGTGTGGCTGCGGCTCGAAGCGCGCCTGGGGCGGGTCTCCCATCAACGAGTCACGGCCTCCGACTTGACCGAATTACGGGACGTCGGCCTGTCCGCGCGCAAAGCGGAATACATCATGGAACTGGCGACCTGGTTCGCGTCGCGTGCCGGCCGCCGGGTTCACTGGCCCGACCTCACCGACGCGGAGGTCATTTCCGTTCTCACCGAGCGTCGTGGGATCGGCCGCTGGACAGCGGAGATGTTCCTGATCTTCTGCCTGCTGCGTCCCGATGTCTTTCCGGTGGACGACCTTGGGCTTCTACGCGCGCTCAGTGAGTTGTATGGTAGTGAGAAGGGCCAGCGCTCGGCGGCTGAACAGTTCGGCGAGCAGTGGGAACCATGGCGTTCCTGCGCTACATGGCATCTTTGGCGCCACTTGGACCCGGTTCCAGTCGCCTACTAGCGTTAGGCATGTGGCCAGCCTGGGCGCGGCGTTGCCGCACCCGCACGTATCGCGAAGTTGGGGTTTGCTGGTGATGTGGATTCGGTGTGTCGCAGGTACTGCTCGCTGTCTGCTTGTGGCAGGAGCATTGGTGTGGGTAGCGTCGCCGGCCTCGGCGCAGCAACCCGCGGTGGTGGGGACTGACAAGGTGACGGCGGAAGCGGTCGATCAGACGGCTCCGACCATCGGTCGCTTCGTGACGCTGTTCGAGGCTGTCGTCCCAGCGCTGCTTGCGAGTCATGTAACCGAGATTCCAGTCAACATCGGTGATCGATTGGCCGTGGGCGATATCATTGCGGTGCTCGATATCGACCGACTGCGCTGGCAGGTCCAGCAGGCAAAAGCGAGCGTCGCTCAGAGCGAGGCAGGGCTGGCCGTGGCGCATGCACGGGCGGACCTCGCCCAGCGGCGTTTGGAGCGGGCCGAGGGCCTGCGTGAATCCACGGCGTTCAGTCAGGCGCAGCGGGACGATGCGCGGGGCGAAGCGGACATTGCTGCGGCGCAGGTTCAGGTTGCCCTGGCGGCACTCGAAGAGGCCAATGCGCGGCTGGACACCGCGGAGGATGACTTCGCGAGGGGCACCGTCGTCGCACCGTTCGACGGAGTGGTCGAGGAGCGCCATGCGGACCTCGGCGAGGCAGTACAGCCCGGCGGGCCTGTTGTCACACTGGTCAGCGAGAAGGCCCTCGAGATTGAAGCGGACGTTCCATCACAGCGGGTTGCCGCCCTGAATCCGGGCGCGAGGATCGAGGTGACGCGCGCGTCCGGCGAATCCGTCGGGACGACCGTGCGCGCGGTCGGTACGGTCGAGAATCCGCGGACCCGCACGCGGCGGGTGCGGCTGGTTCCGGAGCTTGCCGACTTGCAGCACATTCCCCCGATCGGCGAGGGCGTTACGGTGCACGTTCCCATCAGTGACACCGCCGTGCTGCCGACGGTTCATAAGGACGCCATCCTGCAGCGGCGGGGCATCTCGGTGGTGTACGTCGTCGTCGACGGCAAGGCGGAGGTTCGCCCGGTACAGCTGGGCGATGCGGTGGGAGACCGGTTCGTGGTGCTGTCCGGCGTGCAACCCGGCGAGGTCGCCGTCGTCCGCGGCAACGAGCGTCTGCTTCCAGGCCAGGCGGTGGCGGTGGCCCCACCCGCTGAAGGTGGGCAGGGAGACCAGTCGGACGCAGTCGCAGAGGCCGCCGCGACATCGGACGACGCGAAAGAATCCGCCCAATGAACCTCATCCGCCTTTCCATCGAGAAGCCGATCGCCGTCCTGGCGCTGGTCGTCATGATCGTGGTGCTGGGCTTTCTGGCCCTCACCCGGATCCCGATCCAGTTGGCGCCCGACGTGTTTACGCCGGTGATCTCGGTGACGACTTGGTGGTACGGCGCCAGCCCGTACGAAATCGAGCGCGAGATCGTCAATCGCCAGGAAGAGGTGCTCAGAGGTTTGGAGGGGCTTGAACGCATGGAGAGCACCTCGCGCGACGGGCAAGCCGAGGTGAAGCTCGAGTTCAATGTTGGGATCAACATGGACCGGGCGCTCCTTCTGGTCTCCAACCGGCTCAACCAGATTGACGACTACCCGGATGATGCCGGCGAACCGCAGCTCGATACCGCCGGTCTCGATGACAACGCGGTCGCATGGTTCATTCTCACGCGCACCGAGGGCAATGAGCGCGCCATTTCGACGTACGGCGATTACGTCGAGGACGTGATCCAGGACCGCTTGGAGCGGGTTCCCGGCGTCGCGCGGACCAACCTGTACGGTGGCACGCAGCGCGAGTTGCAGGTCACCGTGCAACCAGAACAGCTCGCCACCCATCGCCTCACTGTTCCGGCTGTGGTGGATTCGCTGCGGCTCGCCAACGCTTCGGTGTCCGCAGGGGATGTCGACGAGGGCAAGCGCCGCTACGTCGTTCGGGCCGAGGGCGAGCTCCAGACCCCCGAGCAGGTTCGGGATGTGGTGCTGGTGACCGACGAAACGGAGTCCGGTCGTATCGGACGCACCCGGATCGGAGATATCGCCAACGTCGAATTCGGGTACAAGACCCCGCGCGCCGATATCCGCTTCCTCGGGGAGTCGGCACTTGCCGTGAATGCGATGCGCCAGAGCGGCGCCAACATCATTGACACCATGGACGGGGTGCGGGACGCGATTGACGAACTGAACGAGTTCGCTCTGCCGAGCGTGGGCCTCACGATGCGGCAGGTGTACGACGAAACCATCTACATCGATTCGGCGATCGAACTGGTCCGCCAGAACATCTGGATCGGCGGGTTGCTCGCCGTGGTGGTCCTGCTTCTGTTCCTTCGTTCCTGGCGCGCGACGGTGATCATCGGACTCGCTATCCCGGTGTCGGTCGTGGCTTCCTTCGTCGCCATGGCGGCGCTGGGACGTTCGCTCAACGTGATTTCACTGGCCGGCATCGCGTTTGCCGTCGGCATGGTCGTCGATGCGGCCATCGTGGTGCTGGAGAACATCTACCGTCACAGGGAGGGTGGTCGCTCAGGGCCGGAGGCGGCGCATGACGGCACCCGTCAGGTCTGGTCGGCCGTGATGGTCTCCGCGCTCACGACGGTACTGGTCTTCATTCCGATCCTCGTCATGCAGCTTGAAGCCGGGCAGCTGTTCCGCGACATCGCCGTGGCTATCTCGGTGGCCGTCCTGATGTCTTTGCTGGTGTCGGTGACGGTTATTCCCGCGCTCGCGACTTGGCTGCTTGGCCCGGGCCGGGGATACCGCCGGATCAGCCTTGGCCCCATTGACTGGATTCCGCGCTTGGTGGCGCGCTTCTTCACGGGATACGTGAAGCTGGTCCTCCGTTCCCGGATGGCTTCGGCGGCGATTGCGTTGAGTGTCGCGACGGTCGCGCTGTTCGTGAGCTGGCAGCTGCTGCCGAAGCTGGAGTATCTGCCGGAAGGCAACCGCAACCTGATATTCGGCGTGATGCTCCCGCCCCCCGGCTACAATCTTGAAACGCTTACCGAGATTGCGGAGCGAGTGGAGATTCCGGTTCGGCCGCTCTGGGCGAGTGAGACCGGTCCCGAGGCGGAACCCGGTCAACCGCCCAAGATCAAGAACTACTTCTTTGTGGCCATTCGCGATGGTCGAACGTTCTTCGGCGCCAGCGCGATGCAGGAAACGCGGGTCCGCGAGCTCATTCCGGTTCTGACCCGGTCGTTGTTCGGCGAACCGGGAACGTTCGGCTTCTTCACGCAGCCGAGCTTGTTTCAGCGCGGCTTTGGGGGTGGGCGTGCGATTGATATCGATATCAGCGGCCCCTCCCTCGAAAACGTCGTGGCGGTCGCGCAGCAGGCCGCAGGCCTGATCGGCCAGGGATTCCCGCGCGAGCAAGGCAACCAGATGCGTCCGATCCCCGGGCTCGATCTGGGATCGCCTGAGGTGCAGGTCCGCCCGGACCGGGTACGCCTGTCGGACAATGGTGTGACGGCTCGCGAACTCGCCATGAGCGTCGACGCTTTCAATTCCGGGCTCCGCGTCGCCGAAATCACCGTGAATTCGGAGCGGCTTGACCTGACGCTGCAGGGCCCGCAGAACGATATCGACCACACGCAAGGCATCGAGACCCTGCCGGTCGTGACCCAAAGCGGGGAAATTCTCCCGGTAAGCTCGGTTGCCGATGTCCTGGTGACGTCAGGCCCCACGGAAATCCGGCACATCGAGCGGGAGCGCACGATTACGCTCCAGCTGCGGCCCTCTGACCAAATCCCGCTCGAAGCTGCGATTGACAAGGTCGCCGCCGAAGTCGTCGGCCCGCTCGAGGGCCAGGGGCTGCCCGCCGGGGTGAAGATCGCGATTTCCGGAACTGCGGACGAACTTACCCAGACGTGGAACGCGATGGTGGGGAATCTCATCGTCGCGGTGGTGATCGTCTATCTGCTGATGGCGGTCCTGTTCTCCAGCTTCCTCTATCCGTTTGTGATCATGCTGTCCGTACCGCCGGCGACGGCAGGCGGGGTGATCGGACTCTGGATCCTGAACTTCTACACGGTCCAGCCGCTCGACATGCTGACGATGCTCGGATTCGTCATCCTGATCGGCATCGTGGTGAACAACGCCATCCTGCTCGTGCATCAGTCGTTGCTGCACATCCGCCACGAGGGCATGCAGCCGCAGCCGGCGATTGTCGAGGCCACCCGTAACCGGGTGCGCCCGATCTTCATGTCAACGCTGACCACGGTTGCGGGAATGATGCCCCTGATCCTCTTCCCCGGCGCCGGCTCCGAGCTCTATCGGGGCTTGGGTTCAGTGGTCGTTGGAGGCCTGACGCTGTCAGCACTGATCACATTGATTATTGTTCCGCCCATGCTTCGAATCTTCGTCGCAGGTGAATCCAAACCGGCGACCCGGCAGCGCATGGCGGAACCGGAATCGGACGTGCTACCGCCCATACACGCGCCCCAGCCGTCGGAGGTGTAAGGAATTCATGGCTTCACGACGCATCCCGGCGCTCGCCGCCAACGGAATAAGTCGCCGCCGCGTCATCACGATCCTCGGCGCTACTGCGGGCGGCCTCACGTTGGGAGGGGGTGCACTGCTTCTGGGCGGTTCGCGAGAACTTGAGGCCGTCGAATGGAGCGGGGTCGCGCTTGGGTCACCAGCGAGGATCGCGCTGTACAGCGATGACCCGGCGCGTGCCCGGTCGCTGCTCGCGCAGGTCGCTGATGACATCCACACGCTTGAGGATGAGTTCAGCCTCTACCGGCCAGGATCTGCGATATCGCGACTGAACCGCACTGGCCGGATCGACAAACCCGGTCGGGAGTTCCTGCATCTGCTTGACGAATCCGCCCGGATGGCGGAACTGACTGGCGGCGCTTTCGATCCGACGGTGCAGCCGATCTGGGACGTCACGGCTGAGAGCTTTCGGAGCACCGGTCTGCCGCCTTCTCTCGACGCGCTGGACCGGCTCCGTCCGCTTGTGAACTGGCAGGGTGTTGATGCCTCGTCAGATGCCATTCGGTTCGCGCGCCCCGGCATGGCAGTAACGCTGAACGGAATTGCGCAGGGATTCATTACCGATCGCGTAGCGGACCGCCTCCGGGAAGGAGGGCTTCAGCACGTGCTCGCGGAATTGGGTGAAACACGGGCAATCGGGCGGCACCCCGATGGACGCCGTTGGCGGATAGGGATACCGGACCCGGATGGCGAGATGCTGATCGAGACGGTTCAGCTCGGCGACGAAGCCATCGCTACATCCGGTGGATACGGCACACGCTTTGATGCGGAAGGAAAGTGGCATCACATTTTCGATCCTGCTACGACCCAATCCGCCCATCGTCATCGCAGCGTTTCCGTGATCGCACCAACTGCTACCCAAGCAGACGCGCTGGCAACCGCATTCGCTGTGATGCCCGAGCGGGCAGCCGTGGAGGTTGCGACCAGCCTGCCGAACGTGCGCGTCCGCGTGGTCGACAACGCAGGGGTAGCACGCCCGCTGGGCGCGTGAACTTCCGGAGACTATCCCCGCAGTCTGGTCGAGAACTGCGTCGATAGGGATGGGGCGGCCCGACCGTCGGGCAGACCAGAAGTGGCCGCGCAGGCCCCGCGTCGCGTTGCCGTGATTTGCTCGCGTCGCGAGTTTCAGGGTGCCCGACCCCGCCATCGTTCCGTGTGCGAGGCTCGCGCGGCAACTGCGCATGCGGCGGTACGCCGCACGGCCTGAGCTGCTCGGCCAGCACCGGCAGTCCCTAGCCAGGCGGACCCGGGGTTCGGGACCGCTACTATCAATTGATTCCTGGCCAACCCAACGCGACTGCTGGTACATCATGCCGAGCTCCGACACCGGGCTCGATCACGCCGCGCCGGGTCGGCTACTCCGACACCCGAGGGTGCCGGACGCGGAAGTGTTCAACACGCGATGCTCACCCTGAAGGGAACCGCCATGACCCTCAAAGAGATGACCCGGACCCGGTCGTTGAAGACCGGGACGTTCGTCGTCGAATTCAACACCCCTGGAATTGGCCATGTGCTGAAGGCGGCAGGCTGCGACTTTGCCTTCCTGGACACCGAGCACAGCGGCTTCGGAATGGATGCGCTTAAGGCCGCGCTTCGTTACATGGAGGCCGCCGCGCTGCCCACGATCGTGCGGGTCCCGTCGGGAGAAGCCCACCACGTCAACCGGGCGCTGGACGCCGGGGCCGAAGGCATCATGGTGCCGAAGGC
Source organism: Rhodospirillales bacterium (assembly GCA_028824295.1). Lineage (NCBI taxonomy): Bacteria > Pseudomonadati > Pseudomonadota > Alphaproteobacteria > Rhodospirillales > Rhodospirillales bacterium. Next base: position 140,788 of record JAPPED010000015.1, read on the forward strand.
CGAATCGGTTGCTGACGTGAAGGCACTCATCGCGGCCTCCAAGTACCCGCCGGCAGGAGAACGGGGCGTCGCCCTCGGGATCCAGCACGACCGCTTCACGGAAGGGGCGGTGGACGACAAGTTCTCGGCGGCGAATGCGCGGACCGTCCTGTCGGTTCTGGTGGAGACGCAAGGTGCGGTGGATGATATCGATGCCATTGCCGCTCTTCCGGACATTGATTTGCTCTGGATCGGGCATTTCGATCTCAGCGTCAGCCTGGGAATTCCTGGCGAGTTCGATCACCCGGCATTCAAGGACGCGGTTGCGCGTACGGAGGCCGCTGCGCGCAGGCACGGCAAGTCGCTTGGGCGCCTGATCATGGATCCGGCGGCGGCTCCACCCCTATTTGCGGCTGGCGTGGATTTCTTCTGTTATTCAGGTGACGCGTGGCTGCTCCAGCAGGCGTTCCGGGATGGAGCCGCCACCATTCGGGGCGCCTGTACCGGCGACGTGCCCCGGGATCCATGACGATCCGGATGGAACAGGCGTCGTCGTCGGCTCCAGCCCCGGTCACCGATCTTCTGCGAACTTGAAGAGGGTCCTGCCTCCCCCTCGGGGAGTCGTTGCGCTCGGATCTCCGTGGCTTCGGACTGCCACGCGGGTCCGGGGCTATGCTCTCCGCCCAGCGGATGCACATACCCGAAGCCGTTCGCGTCGTGACGAGGCGGCTTCAGCGGTGGGGAGGAGATCATGAGCGATCAACGCGATAGCGGTCGAGGGAGTCGGACAAGGATCTCTCGAATCGCCCTGCTGGGGTTTGCGGTCGCAGTTCTGGCGGCGATAACGATGATGGCGGCGGCGCTTGGCTATCGCCTGGGCCTCTGGTCCTTTCGATTCGCCTTGCTGACGCTGACCGACTACGCCGCATACGCGGCGTTTGCCGGCGGCGCCATCTCGCTGATTGGCCTGGGCCGAAGCCTCCCTGGCAATCTTCCAGGCGTGGTCGTGTCGGTGATCGGCATCGCGGTTGGGGGTTACAGCTGCCACATGATCTACCAGCAGTGGGTGACCGTGAAGAGCGTACCGTTCATCCATGACATCACCACCGATACCGTGAATCCTCCGGCGTTCATCGCAGTCGTTGCGGCGAGAGAGGCGGAAGGCGCCAATCCGCATGACTACGCCGGAGAAACGGTCGCCCGTCAGCAGGAATGCGGTTATCCCGAGCTCGAGTCCTTCATCACTGACGCAGAGCCTGCGACGGCCTACGACCGCGCCCTCGATGTCGCCAACAGTATGGACTGGGAGATCGTGGCGGCCGACCGCGCGCTGGGCAGGATCGAGGCAACGGACACGTCGACTTGGTACGGCTTCAAGGATGACATAGTCGTTCGCGTCATCTCGGAAGCTGCAGGCACAGGTTCTCGGGTCGATGTGCGCTCACTCAGCCGGGTTGGGCGCAGCGACGTCGGGGTCAATGCCGCGCGAATCAAGGCTTTTCTTGCTGCACTTGACGTTGCGCTCTAGTGCTGGCCGCGAGTGCCTGTCGTTGTGACCAGGCGTGCCCGCGGAGACCGCCGTACTCGGCCGGGAAATCACTCGAGGCGGCTGCGGCATCGGTTGCTCCCGTAGGGCGAGCGCGATTGGCGGCGACGTCCCCGGGGGCATGAGCTCGCTGCCGCTGCGACGGGGGTGGTCCTGGCAGCTGCCGTAGGGCGCCACCGCGTTGACCGGAGTCGGCGCTCGCGCGGTGTCGTTTCGGGCCAATGCGGTGGTCGTCTGACCCCTTGTCCGCGACAGCGCTGTCGGAAATGCACGGCTGCGGGAAACACGTGCTGACGCGTGTGGCTGTCGTTCCCGCATCTGCCTTGTGAGATCTCGAGTCGATTGAGCGGTCTTTTTGCCGGGTGCAATCGCTGGACTTGAACCGTCCAGCTGCGTGCTGCGATGGAGACTTACTGATACCTCCGATACTGCCCCGGCAGCATCGAGACCCTCAGGGTGCAAGAACCACTTCCGCGATGCCGGGCTACGTGGCACGCAAAACCGATCTACGTGCAACCGGCGTGTCAACTTGTCGCGTATATCGTAAGTTATGACATTACTTGACAAAATAGTGTTTGGATAGTAAGTAATATCAGCCTGAAAGTGCCGGATGAGGGGGGCGCTTCTGTCCGGCTTGTGTAGTGCGTTTTGGATTGCGCGGCCCGCGAAATCCAGAACGCCGTGTCAAGGGGGACAAGTCATGAAACGATCGCTGGTTCTCGGAATTCTCACCGCCTTTCTCAGTATGGCGGTGTACGGCGTGGCGCACGCAGAATTCTCTGGTGGCCTGAAGCTGGCGTCTCACTATGCCTGGCAAGGTGGGTCCGAATCCGACGAGGAGCCGGCGCTGCAAGGCAGCATGTACTACAATTTTGACGCCTGCTATGCGGGGTTCTGGGCGTCGAGCGCTGATTATCCCGGGGGCATTGAAATTGATTATGAAGCCGGGTGCGGAGGTTCGCTGACGGATAACCTCGGGTGGAGCGTTGATTTAATTTATCTGACCTATCCGGGTGCGACCGAAGAGAACCTGTTCGAGGCTCGCTTCAAGCTGAGTGCTGATCTCGGAGTGGCAAGCGTTTGGGGCAGGGTGCTGTTCCCGACGTGGCCGGATCAGGATGGCCCAAACCAAAATACCAGCGGGCACAATCGCCCTCAGTTCGGACTCACTGTGCCGCTCGGGGACGCACCGGTCAGTGTCTCGGCAACCTATGGTCAGGACAACAACCGGCCGAATTGCGACGACTACGACTGGTATCACGTGTCGGTGGACACCTCGTTCAAGGGCTTTGGATTGAGCGCGTTCTATTCTGACCGCAGTGACCGTGAGCCGAGGTGCGGTGAGTCCGGTCCAGGCAAGGCAGAGGACGGAATTTTCGGCGTGTCTATTTCGCGAGGTTTTTGACGACTGACACGCGGGTCATCAACGGGTCACGGCGTGGGGCCTTTGACCTGTTGTTGGCTTGAGTCAGTACGGGCGCGTCGCCTGTGCTTGTGCGTGACGCCACTCAGTCGGGCGTATTGAAACGGATCGGACATTTGGGCGAGTGGCGCTTGCGCCGCCGTCAACTGCAGGTTCCCGCGGGTTCAGGCAAGTTGACGGCGGCACTTTCATTTGGCGCGGTCAGACCTCGCGAGAACAGCCGCAACTTCCTGATGTTGGGGCAGGGCCGGATCTTCCGTGCCGTCGCACAGCGACAGCCCAGCGCAAACCGGGCTGGATCAGCATGAACGGCACATTCCGAAGTCCGGCATTCCAGACCGCGGAAACCTCACCTTCAGGCCGTCAATGTTGGCATTGGCGGCTTGTTGCCGGTGCAAGCGGAAAAGCAGGGGGCTGTTCGGGCGCGTTCCGGGCGGCCGGAGGATTGGTGACGGGCTTCACGGAATAAGTTGGCTACGGTTTGGCGGCTAGCGTACGCTCCCCAACGACAAGCTTGGCTGAGGGAGGCCCTCATGGCTTTTCGGAATGATCCTGACGGCACCAGGCTGCCGGTCAAAGTCGATCCCACATCGAATGGCGAGTTTGTGCCGGTGCCGCTGGATCCGGTCAGTCGCGGCGCCAATCGCCTGGCTCACGGGTGGGCCAACGAGAACGCCGGGCGCCTGGGACTGTCCCGCCGGGCATTCCTGGTGTCCTCGGCCGGTGCGGCCACGACACTCCTCGCCTTCAATCGGGCGAATGCTGATGCAGGCCGAACCGGGGGCTTCTTCGACATCCCGCAGGTTGCTGCCCTCGATGTCGAAGCGGCAAGAGAAAGCCTTGAAGGTCGTGAGTTCGTGTTCGACGTGCAGGGTCACTTTGTTGGCCAGCACGGTTTGGGACGGATTGGGCTTGGTGGATCCGAAGCATTCATCAAGGACATCTTCCTGGATTCCGACACCGACATGATGGTCCTGTCCTTCATTCCTTCGAATCGCGAACGTGAGCTGCTGACCATCCAGGAGGCAGACGAAACCCGCCGGATCATCGACGCCATGGACGGAAGCCATCGCCTGCTGGTCCACGGCCGCGTCAATCCCAATCAGGACGGCGATCTGGACGGCATGGACGAGTTGGCCGAACGTTGGGGCGTGTCCGCCTGGAAGACATACACACAGTGGGGCCCCGACGGTGCCGCGGGGTTTTTCCTGCACGAACCCGGTCCCGGCATTGCGCTGATCGAGAGGGCGCGCGCGCTCGGAGTCAAGAACATTTGCGTGCACAAGGGGCTGCCGTTCGGTCGTCGGTCCTACCGTCACAGCTTGTGCACCGATATCGGGCCGGCTGCGAAGATGTTCCCGGACGTGAATTTCCTCGTCTACCACTCCGGATTCATCAGTGGCCAGTCCGAGGGGCCGTATGACCCCGACCGAGGCGAGGGCGTCGACGAACTGATTCGTTCGGTCGAAGAAAGCGGGATCGGCCGCAACGCCAACGTCTACGCGGAGCTCGGCAGTACCTGGCGGTTCCTGATGCGTGACCCCGATGGCGCGGCGCACACGGTCGGCAAGCTCGTGAAGCATATTGGCGAGAACAACGTGCTCTACGGCTCCGACTGCATCTGGTACGGCTCCCCGCAGGATCAGATCCAGGCCTTCCGCACGTTCCAGATTTCCGAGGCGCTTCAGGACGCGCACGGTTATGCCCCGATGACCGACTCCCTGCGGGCACGAATCTTTGGTCTCAACGCGGCCAGGGTCTATGGGATCGATGTGGAGGAGGTGCGGCAGAGAGCAGGTCGCGACCGGGTCGGCAAGCGGCGCACCGAGTATCGCACTGCCCCCGATCCGCATTTCCTGACCTTTGGCCCGAAGACGCGGCGCGAGTTCGCGGCATTGCTCAAGGCCCGGGGCGGCCCGCTGTAGTCGTCGCCTTGCCGACCAGGTCCCGGAGCGGGTGCGCGCGATTCGGCAGCGGCCATACCGGTTCACACGCCGGTCATGCGAGAGCGAGTCCCACCGGGTTGCCGCGGCTGGGCGGCGATGGCCGCTGGCAGTGTGGCGAGAGGAGGGCAGTGGGGGGGCCGCCCCCGGGGTGACGCGGAGCTGGCGACACTCGTCCTCAAACCGGCCGCGCACGAGAACAGGTGAGCTCATTGCGAACTCCTGTCCAAGTTAAGATGTCATAGACATCAAATCGCTACATCAGTATAGTGCTTTAATGCGTACTACTCTCACTATCGACGACGATATCGCCGCCCGGATCGAAGAGCGACGGCGCACGGACGGGCGATCGCTGAAGCAGGTCGTCAACCAGCTGCTACGCGCGGGTCTACGAAGCAGCGAGGGGCCGCCCGAGGCGAGGCCGTATCGCACAAAGACGCAGAAGCTTCACCTGCGGCCCGGCTTCGACGCCGCGCGGCTCAACCAGTTGGTGGACGAACTGGAGACCGAGGAGCGCACGGCACGGGAGGCCGTTTTGCGCCAGTGATCGTGCCGGACGTCAATTTGCTCGTTTATGCGATCGACGAGACGAGCCCATTCCATGCCCGAGCCCGTCGCTGGTGGGACGAGGCGCTCTCATCGGCCGAGATCGTGGGTCTGTGTTTCCCCACTCTTCTCGGGTTCGTCCGAATAACGACGAACCGGCGTGTCTTCGACTCGCCGCTCGGCATTGGTGATGCGCTCGACCGCATCGAGAGCTGGCTCGATCAGCCTAATACCGAGTTGCTATCGCCCACGCCACGCCACTGGGCCATTCTGTCCGAGTTGTTGCGGGCGGCGGCCATGGGTGCCAACCTGACAACGGATGCACACATCGCCACGTACGCGATCGAGCACGCCAGCACGGTGTACTCGAACGACAGCGACTTCGCACGCTTCGAGGGACTGCGCTGGAGGAACCCGCTGTCGTCCTGAGGATGTCCGCCGGTCCTACCGCGATATCTGAGGTCTGTCGTCTCGTCGCGGAGCCTGAAGGGTGGCCGGGCCCATCGGATGGCCACGTCGTACCGATACCGTCGCGATGGCAGTCCCATCCGGCGGTGAGCAGATTGGCAGTGCGGGTCAGGTTGTAGGCGGTTGCGGTAGGCCGGGCCTGAAGGAGGGGCATCGCCGACCCATCGTCCGACGCGGGCCAGCTTGGCCGCGGCGGAACGACGAACGGCCGCTCGAACCCGTATCGGCAAGCCCGGTCGGCCCGCCAGCGCGCTGTCGTGGAGCCGACTACGCGGTCCGGTTCCGATAGGCCCGTTCGATCAGGTGATCGACCGACGCCTGTCCGGGCCCCTTCCCGATCACGTAGAGCAGCACGAAGAACCAAAGAATATGGAAGGTCCAGAAGCCTTGTGGCGCCACGATCTGGATGACGATGGTCATGACGAACAGCGCCAGGGCGGACAGCCTGGTGGCGAGCCCGACCACCAGCAGGATCGGAAGGATGTTCTCGGCCAGCGCCGCGAGGTGCGCCGATAGCACCGGAAAGGGCATTCCGAACTCGTGCTCGAACAGGAAGATGGTGCTGTCATTCACCGAAAATCCACTGATCTTCGCTTGTCCTGAGCGAAAGAAGGTTGGCGCAATTGCCACCCTCGCCAGAAGCTGCAGCAACCAGTCCGGGATCCGCGCCATCACTGTGTTCGCGCAGCTCACGATCTTGCCGAACTGCCTCATGCCGTTCGCTGGTGCACTCATGACGGGTCTCCATCATCGGAATTACTGGTATCCGCGGCGAGCCGATAGTCCGTAAACGTCCCGCCTGCAAAGAATCCTGCAAGGTGTCCCTGAAGATCAAAGTTCGGATCCAACTTGGAGGCTGCCTCCCAGGCTCCACCCAATGCCAGTCCCCTGCTCAACGCGAACCCGAAGTGATAACCGGCTTCCGAAAGTGTGCGTACTTCCACCTCCGCATCCGGCCGTATAACCATAAGCCATTCAGGTCCGCCCTCAACTTCGATGGGGGCGTCGGGTTCGTTCTCATCGCGTGCGAGCCGCCAAATCTCGGACACCGGATAACGCGATTCCAGCCATTGGCAGCTCGGGTGTACCGTCAGTTCGATCATGCTCATCCGGTCCGGCGGGACAGCCCCGAGTTCACCGATCTGGAGGCTTGGAGCTTCCGTGGCGGCATATGCGCGGTGCCAGGCCACTTCAAGCCGCGCCACGTCGGCAAACCAGGTGTAGGCAGCCGCAGCCTCGTAACCGGAGACAAAGTCGGGAAATTCGGACCCGTACTCGACCAGACGACCATGGGGCGGGGGGTAGGCCCGGGCAAAGTCTGCAGCGATCCGTTCGAAGAACGCCTGGCCCATGAGGCGGCAAAGAGACGGATACAGGGCTTCCATGGCCCTGACTACCGAGTAGGCGATGTTGTTTCGATAGACGTTGAGCCGCGTGGTGATATCAGGGCCGTCGGAGGGCTGCGCGAGTAGTTTCGTGATTCTCTCGTCGCCGCCTTCCTCCATGGCGGTACGAAAGGCCGATTGAACTTCAGCGAGACGGGACAACGCGCATACCCTACGTGCCCGGATCGACACGAACCGGTGCCGACGTGGCACTGTCCCTGGCCGGGGGAGACCAATCGTCGTCAACGTGGGTGATGTGCTCGCGCATAATCCGTGCAGCTAATTGCGCCTCAGCAACCAGATCGCGCAGCTGCGGCAGGTTGGCGTCCCGTTCGATCAGCGTCGGCGTCGGTCCTCGGCGCTGAATGACGGTGCGGTAGAGTTCCCACACGTCCGCCGGCACCGGTGAACCGTGATCGTCGATACGAATGGCCTGTCCGCTTGCCCGATCGACCGCGTGACCGGCCAGATGGATTTCTTGGACGGCCTCCAGGTCGAATGCGTCAAGCCACTCGATCGGGTCGAACCCCTGATTGAACGAAGAGACAAAGAGGTTGTTCACGTCCAGTAGCAGGCCGCAGCCCGTCCGTCGCGACAGTTCACGGAGGAATTCAGGTTCCGGGATCTCTGGTTCGGAAAACTGGAGGTACGCCGAAGGATTTTCGATCAAGAGAGTTCGGCCAAGATGATCCTGCGCCCGGCAGACGTTGGCCGACACGGTTCGCAGCGTTTCGTGTGTCAGGGGGAGTGGGAGCAGGTCAGCGAAGAACGTGTCCTCGATCCGGCTCCATGAGAGATGTTCGGAAACGACGAAGGGCTCGAACCGATCGATCAGGACAGACAATCGATCAAGGTGACTGGGCAAAGGAGGTTCGACCGACCCAAGCGACATGCCTACCCCGTGCAGGGACAGAGGGTAATGGCTTCGGATGGCTTCCAGGTATCGGAGCGGCGGGCCGCCCGCAATCATGTAGTTCTCGGGATGAACCTCAAACCAGTCCACCGGTGGGGAAGTGTCCAGCACTTCCTTGTAGAACTGCGACTTGAGGCCGATGCCACTGCTCTGGGCCATAGACCGGTCCGAGGCAACTGCTGATGCCGGCTCAACTGACGCGTCAGGCATGCGCGGCTGCCCCGGTCCGGGTGACAGGATGTCAGTGGATCAGATGAACCGATCAGCTCTCCTCGAGGCTGCCGCCGACCAGTTTCTCGCAGAGGCCTGTCGGCACAAGAATCCAGGCATTCTTCTGGCCATCCACGGTTGAGGTGCCCTGGCACGTGGTGCCCTCGCCGGCCGCACAGTCGTTCTGACCGGCCTTGGCGACCCCGTAGCATTTTTCCATGTCGCCTTCAGCGGACAGCGCTGTCGTTGCCGGGGCGGCCACCAAGAGCGCGGTCAGTGCCCCCGCTACGACCATGGCGGCGGAAGCCCGTTTGTGATCAGCCATTTTTTTGTTCCTCTCAGGATTTAGACGAAGGTCATGCCGGAAACCGTCAACCAACGGCTTCGCCAATTGTGAACATTCCCACCGTGTGCGGCGAGAGTGAATTCAAACGGCATACACGAGATATATGTTTGGCAAGCCGCCGTGACCACGTGGCCTTGACAGTTGGTGGCCCATATTGCTCCAGCCAGTCACCGCCTGGTGCCGGCACTCGTTTGCTTCCTGCATCGAGCCGCGATCTGGGCGCGGGGGACGCTTGCTGGCATCCCTGCCTGGAGCACTCGGTCGGCCGAAACCCGATACTTGACGCAAGGGAGGCGCCTTGGCGGCGCCGTGCGGCAGCGAGCCGGCGCGGCGACGCGCTTGGCGAGGGAAAGGCGTCCGAGCACGGGTCATTCGGAACGCCGGTGAAGGCTACTCATACAGCCAGCAATGTGTATAACCGTTGCGCGGCTCGGGCTGTGGCTTGTGGCGCAGGTCCTCGCGCCCGGTGGCTCTGCGCGAAGCCCGGGGCCCGTTCGCGCGGTAGTGGGCGGCCATGCGGGATCCCAACTTGGGCCGTGCCAGCGAGTGAACCCCTCTGCGGAGTGCATTGTCTTGAAACTCTACGATTTCGGCCCTGCGGCCAATTCCAAACGCGTACGCATGTTCCTGGTGGAAAAGAACATGGACGTACCCATCGTCGAATTGAACGTGCGGGATGATGAACAGTTCAAAGAACCGTACACTTCGATGAATCCGTTTCACTGCGTACCATTTCTTCAACTCGATGATGGCACGGTGATCGCTGAATCGATCTCAGTCTGCCGGTATCTTGAGGAGTTGCAGCCGGAACCGTCGATGTTTGGTCGTTCGGCTGTGGAACGGGCGACCATCGACATGTGGAATCGCAGGGTGGAGCTCGACGGCTTCATGCCGATCTTGCATGCAACGCGGAACCAGGTCCCCCTGTTCGCGGGCCGTGTCGTGCCCGGAACGCGTACGGACTTGCCTCAGTTGCCTGCGATGGTGGAACGCGGTCAAGAGATGCTGCACATTTTCCTGCAACGACTGGATCCTCAGCTGGCGGGCAATCAGTTTGTTGCTGGAGACCAAGTCAGCATTGCCGACATCACCTGTTTCTTCGTGATCAATATGGCCAATCGTTTCGAGATGGGCGTGCAGGAGCGGTATCCGGGCATTTACCGTTGGCATTCGGAGTTTTCGGAGCGTCCATCAGCGAGTGCCTGAACGAACGGCCGTTTCCCGTTCGTCCTGAGCGTGGGGCCGGGGCGCCGGTGGTTCACGTGACATGTGAGATGGCCTCGATAGAAAGTAACGGAGGCCGGCCGGCGGTTGTGGTGCCGGGTTCTTGGCATCGAAGGTCGGTGGTGGAAGGGTGGCTGCCCGGTTGCCCGCTACCGGCCGACCGGGCCCTGTCCACCACGCTTTCGCAAGTATTCCACCACGCCCAACAGGACGAGTACGAAGGCGACCAGGAACGTAGCCACTGCAAGTATTTCCGGACTGATTTGTTCGCGAATGCCGGCCCACATCTGCCTTGGGATGGTGCGTTGCTCAAGTCCTCCGAGGAACAATACGGTGACTACCTCGTCAAATGACGCGGCAAAAGCGAACAAACCCCCGGCGATGACGCCGGGGGCAATCAACGGCAACTGGACGCGACGAAAGACCGCAAACGGTCCAGCGCCCAGACTCGCAGCGGCACGTGCCAGATTCTGGTCAAACCCGCTGAGCGTGGCCGTCACGGTGATCACCACGAAGGGCGTGCCGAGGGCGGCATGGGCGAGGATCAGGCCGAGGTGCGTCTGAGAGAGGCCCAGCTTCGAATAGAAGAAAAACATGCCAGCCGCCGAAATAATGATCGGAGTAATCATCGGCGAGATCAGTAGCCCGGTGACGAATGCGCGGCCAGGCATCGCGGGGCTGGCCAGTCCGAGCGCAGCCAGCACTCCGAGGACTGTCGCCAGGGCTGCAGCGACGAGGCCGATGAACAGGCTGTTGGTCAGGGCAAGACGCCACTCCTCATTCACGATCACGCTGCGATACCAACGCAACGAATACGCATCAGCATCGAGGGCCAGCATTCCCTGGCTGAACGTGAAATAGGGTTCGGCGTTGAAGCTGAGCGGAACCACGACCAGCATCGGGGCTATCAGGAATGCGAAGACCGCGATGCAGAAGGCAAGGTACAGTCCGCGCCCAAGGCGCTCAGCGAGATTGTGGCCGGTCATGCCATACCGAATCAGGTGAACCGCATCCGTTCGATGCCTACGAGCCGATTGAACAGGCAATAGAGCAACGCGACACAGACCAGCAGGATGGCGCCGAGGGCTGCGGCGAGGCCCCAATTGAGGGATTGCTGCATGTGGTACGCAATCAGGTTGGAGATCAATTGACCCGTGCGTCCACCAACCAGGGCCGGTGTGATGTAGTAGCCGATGGACAGGATGAACACGAGCAGAGATCCGGCCGCTACGCCGGGGACGGACTGCGGCCAATACACACGCACGAACGTTTGCCGAAACGTGGCGCCCAAGGCTGCTGCCGCTCGCATCTGGGACGGCGAAATGGTTCGCATGACGGCGTAGAGAGGCAGGACCATGAAGGGCAGGAGGATCTGGGTCATCGCTACCAACGTGCCCGTCATGTTGTAGATCATGGGGAAGCGTGTCTCGTCAGTGGTCACCCCGACCGCGACCAACAGGTCGTTGATTACCCCTTGATTCTGAAGAAGGACGATCCAGGAAGTGGTACGAACCAGTAACGATGTCCAGAACGGAACCAGTATGAGAAGCAGCAGGAGGTTGGCTTTCGAGGGGCTGCTGTTCGCGATGAGGTAGGCCACCGGATAACCGAGGATCAGGCAGAGCATGGTGATCGCGATGCTGACTGCCAACGTCCGTCCAAGGAGGGGGAGGTAAATGCGCCGATCTGGCGGCTGGAGAACCACCTTCCCAGCTGTGTCTTGTCCCAGATCGAGGGCGTGCAGGAAGTGGCGCGCAGTGTACCGCTCGCCGGAGCGCTGGAGCGCCCGCCACGCCTTCGCCTCTCCCCAAACTGGGTCGGCGGCGGTCACGGCCTCCTGCCACGAGTCGGGGTTGACGTCGTGGAGCTTCCGGGCCGTGCGGACGATCGCACTGCGCATGCCGGTTTCCAGGCGGTTGACGCGCGTGGCGACGCCGCCGAGGGCCCGTTGCTCGTGCAGCTTTCGAAATTCCAGCCCCAGTGCACGAAATACTTTTTCACCCGGAATCGACGTACCGTCCCAGTCGTCAAGCAACGCGAGAGTGTCGGGTAAGGAGTCGGCAACCAAGGGCTCGTGAACACTGCGAACCAGCATCGTGCCCAGCGGAGCCAGGAACGTGACACCGATGAAGGCAACGAGCGGCAGCGTCAGGGCTGCCGCCCGAAACCGCGCTGCCGCTAGCGAGAGAGCCACACGCTAAAGCGCTCGTTCATTTCCTCGCCGTTGTCGCTCCACCACTCCCAATCATTTCGCACCACGCGGCCCATGTTCTCGGGAGCGCTCGGCATGTGTGGCCGCATTTCCACACCGGTTTCGTGGTGCGTAGAAATCAAGTCAATGCCTGAACGACGCGTCGGACTGTAGGCAATGTATCGGCCAATGGCAGCCATGTTTTCAACCCGCGAGGCAAACAACAAGAAGCGTTTGGCCGCTTCTAGGTTGGGCGTCCCGGCGACAATGGCGAACTGCGAATAGTCAAGCATCTGGCCGTCCCAGACGATGGTGAAGGGTTGTTGTTCCAGAACTTGAGCGTTGAAAATGCGTCCGTTGTACGCGGTACTCATGAGGACTTCTTGGTCGGCCAGCATCTGGGGTGGTTGCGCGCCCGCCTCCCACCAAACAATGTGTTCCTTGATCGTGTCGAGCTTGTTGAAGGCCCGGCTCAGACCTTCGGGGGTGTTCAGAACTTCATAGACTTCTCCCGGCGGCACCCCGTCCGCCATCAATGCGAATTCGAGGTTCCCGACGGCCGTTCGACGCATGCCGCGACGCCCCGGAAACTTCTCAATATCGAAAAAATCCTCAATGGTGGTGGGCCGCTCCCCGCCAAAGCTCTCATTGTTGTAGGCGTAGACGGTGGAGTAAAAGATGCCGCCACCGCCGCACTCCGAGTACGTGCCCTCGTAGTAATCGTCGCGTGCGGGCGTGCCGTCTGCAGCCGGCGGTAGTTCGTCGATGTCGATGAGCTCCAACAGGCCCTCGTCACATCCGCGTACCAAATCCGCGAACTCCAGATCGACCACGTCCCAGTGGACGCTGCCGGTTTCTACCTGGGCTCGAATCTGGGCAAGGCCGCCGTTGTAGCTTTCAAGGCGGACCTCGATGTCGGTTTCGTTTGTGAATGGGTCCATCACCGCCTTTCTGCATGCTTCCGCATATGATCCGCCCCAGGACACCACGGTCACGGAACTGTCGGCCACCGCCTGCGGAACTGCAACGGCATGCATTGCCAGTGCGACGATGAATGCCAGGACACCTTGCTGGAGCTTGGTGCGAGATTTGTGAGGCGCACTCATACGCCATCCTCCTGATGAGATTGAGCCAGTAGCGTATCGTTCGTTCGCCCCGTTTTTGGCGTCCCGGCGTCCACGGGGGTTCGCGATTGGTTCTCGGCGCCTTGCTGATTCACTGAGATCGGGCCTGAACCACCTTCCTCGTCAGGCAGGGCGCGGCAGTCCATCACGCTCCAGCCGATGCGGATGCGGTCGCCTTCCAAGACTGCGCTGTGACCCACCGTGTTTTGAATCTTGACAACGAAATTGGGGTTGCCGCACAGGTTGACGCGCAGTCGAAGATGGTCGCCTATGAACAAGATGTCCTCGACGACCGCCTCGAACTCGTTCGTGTAGACACCCGGTTTGGTGAGGCTCACACGTTCCGGGCGGATCGCCAGAACGGATCTATCGCCGGGGCGACAATGGTGCACCGGGAATGCCCTGACGGTTCCGCCCGGCGTCTCGATGTCGCAGAAATCGCGCTCCACTTTCCGGACGTGCCCTCGCAACATGTTGTTGTCACCAATGAAGCTCGCGACGAATTCGCGCTCGGGTTCTTCATACAATGTCTCCGGTGCGGCGACTTGCTGAATATGGCCGCGGTGGAACACCGCGACGCGTGATGACATCGCCATCGCCTCCTGCTGGTCGTGAGTGACGTAAACGACGGTCACGCCCAAGTCCTGCTGCATTCGGCGAATCTCGAATTGCATCTCTTCGCGTAGGCGCCGGTCCAATGCACCGAGCGGTTCGTCCATCAGCACCAGCGACGGGTTGAACACCAACGCCCGGGCAATCGCGACACGCTGCTGTTGACCTCCGGAGAGCTCCGCAGGCCGGCGGTCTTCGAACCCGTCAAGCCGGACAACCTCGAGCGCCTGCCGAATCCGCTGTCTTCGACTGGCTGCCGAGATCCCGCGCACCTCCAGCGGAAACGCTAGGTTCCGTCTTACAGTCATGTGGGGAAACAGAGCGTAATTCTGAAATACCACGCCGATACCCCGCTTCCGCGGCGGCAGGTGCTGAACGGACCGGCCCGACAAACGAATTTCCCCGGACGACGGTGCTTCGAAGCCTGCCAGCATCATCAAACAGGTGGTCTTTCCGGACCCGGACGGGCCTAGCAACGTGAAGAACTCGCCTTCCTGTACGCGTAAATCAAGGTCCTGGACAACCATGGTCCGCCCGTCGTAGGTCTTGCTGACACCTCGGAACTCAACATGCGGCGCGGACTGCATTTCCTACAACCTTCAGGAGCAGATTTTTCGGCAACAATTGTACCTGTTGCCCTGCGGGCGACCACCGAAAATGCCCCTATGGCGGCCTCGCATCGACCTCACTGTGGGTTCAGCAACCGTTCGGGCGACGCGGATTCCAGGCCCGTTCGCACGCAGGCGCCGTGGACCCGGCACCGTTGGCACCCCCACGCGCGCTTCACTTCTGGTCGTGCGCGGCAACGCGGCGACGGCTTTGCGAGGTCTGGGCACCATCCGGAAGGCGGGTATCACGCGTCATCTGAGGCGGCCAATTGGATCGCACCGACTTTTCAGAACGTTGGGCTGATCTCAAAAGTGAACTTTCACCACCGAGAAGTCGTCGGGTAGCGCACCTTCACCGTACTGGGACTGCACCCACTCGTATATTTCTGCCGGTCCCCGACCGGCATCGGCGCTTGCAAAATCGACCAGGTCTTGCTGGGACAGCATCTGGTCGTCTGCGACGGGGATTTCGTACGCTCCGTCGCTATAGACCAGCAATTGATCATGTGTCTTTACGATGGTTGTCGCTTCAGGGAATTGCAGGCCCGGAAACGTGCCGATTGCAACGTTTCCCTTGTTACCCAAGAGCCTGGTGGACACCGCACCACTATCACCCGAGTCATCACGATCAACGCTGAGCAGGATCGCGGCCGGATGTCCTCCGGACGAATACCGCAGCTCGCCGCTTCGCTGATCATGGACGCCGTACCAGATCGTAAAGAACATATTGTTCTGGTTTTCCATGGGAAACGTATCGTTGAGGGCGGCGAGGACCGAACTCGGGTCCCGAAATTCGGCGCTCGACATCGCCTGCGTCCGCAGGACATTGATGATGGTTGCGGACAGGAGGGCAGCGCCGATGCCGTGCCCGCAGACATCAATCAGGTAAATCGCGAAATGATCCGGATCTATATGGTGGTAACCAAACGAGTCACCGCCTAACTCTGTCGATGGCTCGAAATACCATTCGGTGCTCGGCCATTCGGAACGCGGCTCCGGTAGAATCGAACATGCGTAACGAGAGGCATCGTTCAGTTCTTCTTCCAGCCGTGCTTGCGTGCGTTGCAGCAGGATGTTGCTTTCCGCAAGCTGATCCTCAACCGCCTCGCCGTGAGCGATAGTGGCCTCGTAAAGCAGCTGGAGATCACTGTGCTCAGCCTCCAGCTCAGCAAGCTTGCCTCTGGTTTCCGCGAGCATGCCAGCGAGGGCAGGTGCTACCCGCGCTTCTGCCAATTCCTGCTCAGTCAGGCTCTCAGCCGTCTCGGTGGACATCGGCTCCGCTTGGCCTCAGCAATGGACAATGCATCCTTGTGAGAATTTTGATCGCCATGCACGGTCGTGTCAAATCATGAGCTTCGGCATCTGGTGCGCAGAAACGCAAGTAAATGTCTGATCTGCGGCGCACTGTCGGGATGGCGCACACGAGTAGAACCTGATCGGTGCTGCCGGGATCCTGTCACCACTTCCGGCCCGCGCTGGCAAGTCTGCGGACCTCGGCCAAGAATTGGGGTTGGCGCGCTGGTTCGACAGGTTGAAAGATGTGGGAATGGAACGGTCCTGGGAACTCGTGCGCGTGGCGAGGTCCGGGCGGGAAACGTGGCGCGGACTTGCGCGCAAACGGCGATCTCGGTGATCCGGCAATCGGTCAACTAGGTGGTAGCGAGCCCGGCAATGGTTCCTAGCGAGATGAGGTCGAAACCCCCAGTTCGCTGGACGCCCGGAAAGACGTCACGTGTCGTCGTGCAAACCGCTACAAGGCATATTCGTCATGGCGGGAGTGCGGTCGCTGCCGGCTGTTGGTGCACCAATCCTGTTCGGGTCGTGATTGCTCTCTGTCACGTGGCCTCGCGTGCCGCTGTCACGCATCGCCATCGGATGGGCGGGGAAAAATGCGGGGGAGTCCTGCAAGTGGCTATTCGCCGCTGTGACCAGAGGTCAGGGCCAGCCGTGAAACGGTTTCTGTGCAAGTGGGCCTTCCGAAGCAAGCTTGGTCACGCATCCTGGTCGGATCGATCCCGCTGCGAAAACGCGCACATGTGCGCTGGTTGCCCCATTATGGCTAGCTGCAGTAGCCTGTACATAGTAGCCAACCTGTGCTATAGGTCACTGGCAAGCGGTTGGCGATGCTCTGCTAGCCTGTTGTGCGCAATAGCTTCTTCCGGCGATTGTGGAGCAGCATCCGATCTTTCTGAGAGTTCTACATGATGGCGGCCGAACGGTTGCGCACCACTCTGGCCCCGTTCAATGGTGACGGGTGCCGGAGCCGCGGCTTGCCCCGGAACCGCAAATGTGCGGACAGGTGTGCCGGGCTGGTAACTGCATGACCGATACGCAGAACAACAGCCTCCCTGAGGATGGCTACGACCTCCTTCTGGAATTCGATTTGGACACCAAGGTCTTGGATGACCAGTGGGACTATTGCGATTACATGTCGTCGTACGTTGCGCGGATGGTTAGCCATGATCGCGCTGACCCGTTCATGTTTTCGAACCTTCTGTCAGCGACCCTGAATGAGCTATTCGAGACGGTCTACCGCACTCGCAAAGAAGCGGGACAATTCCGTTTTCAGCTTCTGCGAAAAGGCCCCATTGACCGGATCACAATGCTGGTGCCCTGCGCAGCGGACGAACAGGAGTTCTACATCAAGACAGCGGAGGAACTCTGTACGGCGGACGCTTCCGAAAAATACCTGGATCTCCTTTTTTCGGACGAGGGCTTCGACCGTCGTGTCGGGCTGTTCGAACTCGCAATTTCATACAAGGCCGCAGTATCAGCTGATGCGGTTGAGGATCGCGCGCTTCGCCTGACGGTTGACTTGGCGTTGGAGCCAGAGCCGGACTAATGGCAAACCCTGACTCAGCATCGTTTCAGTTCGGGTTCGACGAGAACGACCAGGTGTTCACGTTGAGTGGTTCGATGCGGCCGAAGGAGGCCAGCGAGATCAGTGCGTGTCTGGAGTCACTCCGGGCCTGTGCAATGCGAGCAACCGGGATGTTCTACGTCAACGTCCGGCGGTTACTGCAGTCCAACAACGTCGCATTCAATGGCATGGCTTCCGTGCTGTTGGAAGTCTGCCGGGAACGGCCTGACGTAAACGTTACGATCACGATGTCCAGTGTGGTGGGGTGGACACCCAGAAAATTCAGGGTACTGCAACGAAAGATTCCTCGTATCGACGTTGTGGAGTACGACAAGGATTTCTACCCTGGACAGGCATTTGTCGAAGACAGTTCGTTTGTGTCCGTGTTGCGGAGACAGACGACGATGACATGGCGACACGAGAAGCACATACTCCCGCGTCATGGCATCGGAGAGGGTATGAAGATCGCCGACATTTGCTGCGGTATCGGCGATTTCGCAATATTGCTGTTCAAGGAGTTCAATCCGACTTACGTTGTAGCCCTCGATCACGCCAAGTCCAGTCTCGAATACGCCCGCAAGATGGCAAAGGAATTCGATGTGACCGGTGTCGAGTACGTCTACGGCGATGCTGCGGAGATGTTATTGCCAAATGGCGAGTTCGATTTCGTAACGTGCCGACACTCCCTCCAGGTCTTTGATCAACCTGAGCGCATATTGTCGGAACTGCTCCGAATCTGTAAGCCCGGCGGCCGCGTTTACGTCACCAACGAGAAGAATTCTCACTGCCTGGGCGAGCCGCGCTCAGAATCCATCCAATGGACCTACAACGAAGTTGCTAAGCTTTGGAAGCACTTCAACATGGACATCGAAATCGGCCCAAAGAGTCGCAGGTTGTTACTTGACGCCGGCTTCGTCGATATCCGCATGGAATCGTTCATGGTGACCAATCTTGATGGTGATCCGGAGGAGTTTGCGGAGGTCGTAAGAACTTGGAGGCACATGTTCGCCGAAAGTATGGCCAGAGAGCGCGGTGACGACGAAGCATTCATAGAGAAGTTTAAGAAGGGTTTCGACGACCATATCTTTGCTGCCCTGCATCCCAAGGGATATGCGGGCTGGCCGATATGGGTGGCTTCTGGGCGAAAGCCGCTATGAGCTCCCGTCAGGGTGATAGCGGTAAGTTGTCGTTGGGGCGCTTCTCGCTTCGCAGTTTCCGCGCCAAGTTCGTGCTCGTCGTCGGCGCTGCGGTGGTGTTTGACCTGGCGATGTCTGGCGGGGTGTCAATCTGGAACATGCAGCGACTGTCCGAAGGAGCGCGGGAAGAGATCAGTGAAGGCCTGACCCAATCTACCGAGCAGTTCCTGCAGACGTCCATCGAAATGACGACGTCCCAAGCCGACCTGCTACTGGAACGAGTGCATTCCGAAGTCACGATGTTGGCTAACGGGATGCAACTTCTGATCGACCACCCTGATGTGAAAGGTGAACTCGGCGCCGCGATTGCGGCTGACCCGGACCTGACCAGCCCGTTGGTTTACAGCGCCGAGGGTGGGTGGTCGCAAAATCTGCCGGGTGCGCCTTCCGCCGTCAGCGTCTGGGGGTATCTCTTGGATGAGAACCGCCGGCCTCTCCCCAGCACTGCCCAAGAAATTCAGGACAGCAAGTTTCTCGACCTGATGGGGCCCGCGGTTATGAAGACCGGTGCCCCCAAGTTGCAGGTCTATTACGTCGGCCCCAAGCACGCATCAATCTTGAGAGCCACGCCGTATTCGGAACAGGCCCAGACATTCGACAAACTTTATCCCGGACACAATGAAGGTCCAAATTTCTGGGACTTTTTCTTTCCGGGGGTGTACGAGGGCTGGCAGGCTTGGTTGACTGACCCAGACGCTAGGCAGGTCGATTCCAACATTGTGATGACCGAACCCTACGTGGATGCGATCACCGGCATATTGATTGTGAGCTTTTTCCATCCGCTCTGGACTGCCGATCGCACCGACGTCGCCGGAATGGTTGCCGTCGACATCACGCTCGACCAATTGACCTCGCTCGTTGAGAGCATCACGATTGCCGATACCGGTTTCGGTTATCTGCTGATGTCGAATGGAAATGTGATTGCCATAAACGAGTCCGGTGAAGCGACAATTGGACTGGTTGCTAGCGAAGGTGGGGGACAAGGTGTAACCGGTATTGACAGATCGATCCGTAACAGTGTTCACCCGGCCATTGCGGACATGCAATTGCCGACTGGAAGTGACGTAACCATCCAGCACTTGACACTTGACCAGAATGGCGAGGACACCGACTACCTGATCGTTCAGAAGCAGTTGCGCCCGACAAACTTGTGGAATGTCGACGGCATCGGCAAGGAAAACATGACGGTTGGTTTCGTCGTGTCGGAAGAGGAGGTGTACCAGTTACTGACGGCCGTGGAGAGCGGGATTTCCGACGCCACATCGAGAATCTACAATTTGCAGATCGCCGTATTGCTGGTCAGCCTACTTATCGTTTTCTTCGCAGTTTACGCGATATCCGGACGCATTACGGCGGGTTTAAGTGCGCTTGCCAGCGCTGCGAGGAGTTTGGAACGGAAGGACTATTCGGTTCGGGTCAACATTCCCACGCGCGACGAAGTGGGCAAGGTGGGAGTTGCGTTTAACAGCATGGTGCAGGAAATCCAGTACCATACCGAGAACCTAGAGAACTTAGTTGAAGAGCGCACTCGCAACCTTGAAGAAGCAAACCGGGAAATTGTTTCCCTTAATCAGCAGCTTCGAAGTGAGAACTTACGCCTCGGCGCTGAACTCGATGTTGCGCACCGGATTCAGAAAATGGTGCTGCCGCGGGTCAGCGAGCTGGACCAGATACCCAAGCTGGAAATTGCCGGATACATGGAGCCAGCCGATGAAGTCGGGGGTGACTACTACGACGTGCTTCAGGACGGCTCTCGCATCAAGGTAGGTATCGGTGACGTAACAGGTCATGGCCTCGAGAGCGGCGTATTGATGCTGATGGTCCAGTCAGTGGCCCGGGCTCTTTACGAAAAAGGGGACCAGGACAACGAACGGTTTCTCGAAATCGTAAACCGTGCCATCTTCAAGAACATAGAGCGTACCGAGTCGGACAAACACTTGACCCTCGCTTTCGTCGACTACGAAGAGAACGAAGTCACGCTGACCGGACAGCACGAGGAAGTCTTGTTGGTGCGGAGCAATGGCTCGCTTGAACGTATCGATACCATGGACCTCGGGTTCCCTATCGGCCTCGAATTCGACATAGCGCAGTTTATTGGCACGCGTAAATTGAACTTCTTGAGCGGCGATACCCTCATTCTCCATACCGATGGCGTGACCGAAGCGGAAAATTTGGAAGGCGAGCTCTTTGGGCTGGAACGCCTGTGCGAGAGTGCGAAGCAGAACAGTGATGGCTCTGCTGTCGACGTGGTCAACGGAATTGTCATGGACCTCAAGTCGCACATCGGAACGCAGAAAATTCACGACGACATTACCCTCGTGGTCATGAGGCACCGGTAACCGGGTAGCGACAGATGCGCAAGCAGGTAGGGAACACAGGCATCATCAGCACGTTCAAGGCCGGTTCCTTGCGTTTGAAGCTGTTTCCCGTCCCGCTCGGCCTTGCCTGGAAACATTGCGGAATTACTTCAGATTTCCTTGGGGACTTTTATTCTGCACGTGCTGTTAGAGGTTCCGTCGATGCGAACGAGATACGTCACAATGTGTGTTATCTTGTAAACGAAATATTAGAAAACGCTGTAAAGTTCAGGACGTCGGGTGATATTGTCATCGAATCTTCTTTGGAGAACGGTAACTTTCGGCTTTGCATCGCTAACGCTATCAGTAAAGAGGGTGCACTGCGGTTCCAAGATGTATTGAGTGGGCTGCAGGGGAGGGATCCTTCGGAGCTCTTGATCGAACGGATAGAGCGAAATGCGGCCGATCCCAATTCAACAGGATCTGGCCTCGGCCTGCTGACGTTGATGAGCGACTATGGCGTGCAGTTGGGCTGGGATTTCCAGGCGTCCTCCGACGCGGAGGGCACGGTCCAATTGGCAACCTACGCAGTTTTGCCATTGCCATAGAGTACGATATGCTGGTACTTGCGTGTTTTTCAAGCGCATCCCCCTCCCAAATGAACCACGGGTGATTCTGTCACATGGAAATCAAGACCAGCGAATACCGCATATGGGTAGAGGATGCGGTGATCCATTACGAAGGGACAATGCGACTGTCTGGAACGGAGGCCTATCAGCCGATTATGGCGATGATGAATGACGTCCTGGAGTCGCAACCTGAAGAAATCACCCTTGATTTGGTGGGACTGGAGTTTCTAAATAGTTCCGGCATTAACCTGCTTGCGCGTTTCACAATAGAAGTACGTAAGCAAAAGAGTATTGCAATTGCCGTAAAGGGTTCAACACGAATTCCTTGGCAATCGAAGTCGCTGCCGAACCTACGGAAGCTCCATCCGACGCTGCAACTGAACTTCGTTTAGACATCGCCGATCGTTGCCGCGGAGGCCAAGCCCAAATGCGGCCATTGTCAGAGAGATTGAGGAAGGCGCGCGAAGAAACATAGGGGCAAACTGTCCCAGTTGCGGATAGTGGTGGCATGCCGTCGTGGGCGAACCCCGCCTGCAGAACCTGTCGCGGAGATCGCCGATCTTAAGCATGGCTCTGGGCCCGATTTGGAGGTTCACCTACAAGCGAAGGCATCGGGTTCCGGCTTGCCGTCAGACAAACTTTCCCGGCGCACAAGTCGAACGCGCCGACGACGTGCGCAAGTTCAGTGACCACGTCGGCAGTCCGGTGGAGACGGTGGCCGACGGGCGCTTGAAGTAGCGCTGGAAAGGGAACGTGCAGGCGATACACAGAGGGGAGCGGTTATCGTTTTGAAATGCGCTCGACAGGCGGGCTGGGCACGCTTTAGTTTTGGGTCGTCGGGCCGCGAGTCCCCCAGCGCTGATCAACCATGGACGTACCTGCTTGTCGAGGTGCAAACCGGTCAGTTCTTGCGTACTCGCACCTGATCAAACTGGAGGGTCGTGTCCGTTGCAATGACATTGCCCTACAACGGGTTTCTCGCTTGAGAGTCCGCTCGGAAGAGTCCCGCCGGTATTGCCACCTGACTGGTTCAGGATTCATTCTGGGCATAGTGTTGGAACAGGTAACAGTCTGCGTCCTGATCGGGTTACGATGAAGCGCGGACCGATCGCTCCCGCGGCCGATTCGGCGGGCAATTTTTGCCGGGCATACGGGCCAGAGCGCCGAGCGCGGACCAGCATGTTGGTGAGAGGTACATGAACGACACGTTATTTCCGGTACCGGACGCAACCGCTGCGGCCGCTCACATAGACGCGCAGCAGTACGAGGCCTTATATCGCGCTTCCATCGCTGACTCGGAGACGTTCTGGTCGGAACACGCCCGAACGATCGACTGGATTCGTCCTTACACCCGGGTGCGCGATGTCAGCTACGCATCCGACGACGTCCACATCCGGTGGTTCCAGGACGGGACCCTCAATGTGTCCGCGAACTGCATCGACCGGCATCTCGCGTCCCGCCGGGATCAGGCAGCCATCGTCTGGGAAGGCGACCGTCCCGGAGACAATCGTACTGTCAGCTACGGCGAACTCCATGAGGAGGTTTGCCGCATGGCCAACGTCCTCCTGCAACGCGGGGTTCGGAAGGGTGACCGTGTAACGATCTATATGCCGATGATCCCCGAAGCGGCTTACGCACTTCTTGCCTGTGCCCGAATCGGCGCCATTCACTCTGTTGTCTTTGGCGGCTTTTCTCCGGAGTCGCTGGCGGAGCGGATACTGGACTGTGGGTCAACCTGTGTGATCACGGCCGACGAGGGACCTCGAGGCGGCAAGCTGGTGCCCCTCAAGGCAAATACGGACCAGGCGCTTCAGCGTTGCCCGGATGTGCACACGGTGTTGGTCGTGGAAAGAACCGGCGGCGACGTGGCCATGCAGAATGGCCGGGACGTGTCATGGTCCGCGATGCGTTCAGGCGTCGATGCCAATTGCCCGCCTGCCGAGATGTCGGCCGAGGACCCGCTTTTCATCCTCTACACATCCGGTTCCACCGGTCGGCCCAAAGGCGTTTTGCATACCTCAGGCGGGTACATCGTCTATGCGTCCATGACGCATCGCTTTGTCTTCGACTATCGGGACGGAGAAGTCTACTGGTGCACCGCTGATGTCGGCTGGGTGACCGGTCACAGCTATATCGTCTACGGCCCACTTGCCAACGGGGCGACAACCCTGATGTTCGAAGGTGTGCCCAATTGGCCGGATTCGTCACGCTTTTGGCAAATCTGCGATGAGCACCAAGTCAACATCTTCTATACGGCACCTACCGCGATCCGCGCTCTCATGCGGGACGGCGAGGAGCCCGTGCGCAAGACCAGTCGCTCATCACTTAGGATCCTCGGTTCTGTCGGCGAACCCATCAACCCCGAGGCATGGCTCTGGTACCACCGGGTTGTGGGCGAGGAACGTTGCCGCGTAGTTGATACCTGGTGGCAAACCGAGACCGGCGGCATCTTGATCGCGCCGCTTCCCGGCGCTACCGCGCTGAAACCGGGCTCGGCCACCCTGCCCTTCTTCGGAGTGCGCCCGGGCATCGTCGACGACGAGGGAAATCTCCTGGAAGGGCCCGCGTCCGGGAAGTTGGTGTTGCTGGACAGTTGGCCGGGGCAGATGCGAACCGTCTACGGCGATCACCAAAGATTTGTTGACACCTACTTCGCGACGTACCCAGGAATGTACTTTACTGGCGATGGCGCAAGGCGCGATGAGGACGGCTACTATTGGATCACCGGCCGTGTTGACGATGTCATCAACGTTTCCGGACATCGGATGGGGACCGCGGAGATCGAGAGTGCTCTCGTGGCACACGAAGCTGTGGCTGAAGCAGCCGTGGTCGGTTACCCGCACGAGATCAAGGGGCAAGGAATTTACGCTTACGTGACGTTGGTTGCCGGAGTTCCGGCTTCGGATGACCTCCGGGTAAAGCTCGGTCAGTGGGTGCGGAGAGAAATCGGCCCGATTGCCAGACCTGATCTGCTGCAGTGGGCTCCGGCCCTTCCCAAGACCCGGTCGGGCAAGATCATGCGCCGTATTCTCCGAAAGATCGCTGCAAACGAGCACGATGAGCTTGGGGATACTTCGACGCTCGCTGACCCGGCGGCGGTCGATGATCTCGTTCAGAACAGGCTCAACCGATGATGCGTTCGTTTGCCGTTGCCCTGGCTGGAATCGCATTTCTCGTTCCGGCCGCATCTGCCGCCGAGGCCGTCTGCGTGACTAACACGTTTGAAGTGGCGTGGGTGCACCCGGGAATCTATTTCTACGCCAACGAGGACCAGTATCGCTGCGAAGGGCCCTCCGTGCGTGTGAAGCAAGGGGAGACCGGCTGCTTTGCGGCTGAACTGGTAGCCCCGGGCAGCCGGTATTTTCTGGCTGGCGAACACGCAGTGTCGGGCAAATGCGTGCCGATCTGCGAGACGACCCGAGCCGAGACCACGGTGGTCTTTGATCTAGAGAACACGTACGCCTGCGCCGAGTGACTTGACGCTACTCGGTTAGGCGGACTACCAACCCTTTTGGCCTCGTTCGCGCAGCTTGCAGGCCGCTCACTGCCGGATTTGAAGACGATATGGCGACTGCCACGACCACATCGGAAATTCGTGCCGCGTTCCTAGATTACTTTCGGGCGCACGGGCACGAAGTGCTCCCGTCGTCGCCGCTCGTGCCGCGCAACGACCCCACGCTGCTGTTCACCAGCGCCGGCATGGTGCAATTCAAGAACATCTTTACCGGCCAGGAGACGCGCAGCCATCCGCGCGCTGCCACGTCGCAGAAGTGTCTACGGGCCGGCGGCAAGCACAACGACCTTGAGAACGTCGGCTACACCGCCCGGCATCACACATTCTTTGAAATGCTCGGGAACTTCAGTTTCGGCGACTATTTCAAGGAACAGGCCATTGAGCACGCCTGGACGCTGGTGACGAGGGAGTTTGGCGTCGCTTCCGACCGGTTGCTCGCGACGGTCTATGCGGACGATGACGAGGCATACGATCTCTGGCGGAAGATTTCCGGGTTACCTGAAGAGCGTATTTTGCGGATTGCCACTTCTGACAATTTCTGGGCTATGGGCGACACCGGCCCGTGCGGTCCGTGTTCGGAGCTCTTCTTTGATCACGGAGACCAGATACCCGGCGGCCCACCCGGCAGCCCCGATGAAGACGGGGACCGGTTCGTCGAGATCTGGAACCTCGTATTCATGCAATACGAACAGGAATCCTCTGACCACCGGGTCCTGCTGCCACGACCTTCAATCGACACCGGTATGGGGCTGGAACGCATGGCGGCCGTCATGCAGGGGTTTACGGACAATTACGACATCGACCTGTTTCGCACCCTGATCGAAGCGTCGAAGGCGGCGACGGGCGCGGACGAGAACGAGGGGCGCTCGGTCTCGCACCGGGTGATCGCGGATCACCTGCGCGCTTCGGCGTTCGTCATTGCGGAAGGCGTGCTCCCGTCAAACGAGGGGCGCGGTTACGTGCTGCGCCGCATCGCGCGGCGAGCCATGCGGCATGCCCATCTGTTGGGCGCCCGCGAGCCGGTATTGTGGAAAATCGCCGGAAGTGTCGTTGCGGAAATGGGAGACGCTTTCCCGGAACTTGCCCATGCCCGCACATTGATTGCGGAGACCTTGAAGGGCGAGGAGACGAGATTTGGCGAAACGCTCGAACGCGGCATGCGCCTGCTCGCGAACGAGACGTCGAAGCTTGCAGACGGTGCCGCGTTGCCTGGAGCAACCGCGTTCCAACTCTATGACACGTATGGTTTCCCCATCGACCTGACGGAAGACATTTTGCGGAGCGAGGGGCGCGCGTTGGACCGGGCCGGGTTTGAGGCAGCAATGGCAGAGCAACGTAGGAAGGCGCGCGCCGCATGGTCGGGAACGGGAGACACCAAAGCGGAGCGGGTCTGGTTTGAGGTTCGTGATGAGGCCGAACCCACTGAGTTTCTGGGCTACGCCGGGACCAGTGCGGAGGCGGTGGTGTCGGCGATCGTGACCGATGGCGAGCAGGTTCGTGTAGCCGATTCGGCCAGTGGGACCATCGGCGTGATATGCAACCAAACTCCGTTCTACGCTGAAGGTGGAGGTCAGGTCGGCGACACCGGTACGATCCGTTGGCCCAACGGAGCCATGACGGTGTCGGATACCCACTCCCGCGCCGAAGCACTCCACGTCCATTACGGGACCGTCAACGAAGGCGAATTACGCGTTGGCGAGGCGGTCGAGCTCGCTGTCGACGAGGATCGGCGCGCGGGCTTACGGATTCATCACTCGGCAACCCACCTGTTGCACGCCGCGTTGCGCGAGCGCCTCGGCGGGCACGTCATCCAGAAGGGATCCCTGGTTGCCCCTGACCGCCTCCGCTTCGATATCAGCCACCCGCGTGCAGTTACTGCTGAAGAGCTCGAGGACATCGAGTGCAAGGTCAATGGCTGGATACGGGCGAACGCGTCGGTGGAAACCCGACTTCTACCGCCGGATGACGCCATGAATTCCGGCGCGCTCGGCTTGTTTGGGGAGAAATACGGCGATGAAGTACGGGTGGTTCGCATGGGCGCGGAGGCCGGCCCGACGTTTTCGCTCGAACTGTGCGGAGGAACGCATGTGGGCCGAACCGGCGAGATAGGCGTTCTGAAGATCGTTTCGGAGTCGGCGCTCGCTTCCGGCGTGCGCCGACTGGAGGCGGTAGTGGGCCCCGCCGCGTTGAAGCTGTTCCAGGACCACGCCCATGTGCTTGACGGGCTTGCCGCCGGTCTAGGGGTTCGGCAGAACGAACTCGCGAATCGTATTGAGCGGCTCCTGAAGGAACGGCGCGAACTCGAACGTACGATTGAGGACCTGCGCCAGAAGCTTGCTCGCGGAGATACCGAAACTACTGCCCCGACCGAAATCGCCGGCGTGCGCGTTGCGGGAAGGGTTCTCGACGGCGTCCCTCCGAAGGTGCTTCGCGGCCAAGCCGAAGAGCTGAGGAACACTCTGGGAAGCGGCTTGGCGGTAGTGGTGACGTCCTTCGAAGGGAAAGGTTCGTTGGTGGTCGCCGTCAGCGAGGACCTGACGAATCGATTTGATGCAGTGGACCTGGTGCAGGCCGGCGTGGCGGCGCTCGGCGGGCGAAAGGGAGGCGGCCGTCGCGACATGGCCCAAGGCGGCGGGCCCGATGGTGCGGCCACCCGGAAGGCCCTGCAGGCCGTGCAGCAGGCCATTGGCGAGACGGGCTAGGGCTCTGGTCGGCTCAGAGGGCCTGTCTCAGATTTTCGGCAATCGCGTCAAGGAACGGTTCGGTTTCTAGCCAACCTTGGGCCGGACCGACGAGCAGGGCAAGATCCTTGGTCATCTTGCCGGATTCGACCGTATCCTGGCACACGCGCTCGAGCGTTTGGGCAAACCGCTGTACCTCTGGCGTGTCGTCGAATCGGCCGCGGTGCCACAGTCCCCGCGTCCAGGCGAAAATCGATGCGATTGGGTTGGTCGAAGTCGCTTCACCTTTCTGGTAGGCCCGGTAGTGCCGGGTGACGGTACCGTGGGCCGCTTCCGCCTCGATCGTCTGTCCGTCGGGGGTCATCAGCACCGAGGTCATGAGGCCAAGCGACCCAAATCCCTGCGCAACGAGATCAGATTGAACGTCACCGTCGTAGTTCTTGCAGGCCCATACGAAACCGCCGTCCCACTTGACTGCGCTGGCCACCAGATCGTCGATTAGACGGTGATCGTATTCCAGGCCGGCTTCGTTGAAGCTCGTGGCGAACTCGGCGTCGAAGATCTCCTGGAAGATGTCCCGGAATCTTCCATCATATTGTTTCAAGATGGTGTTCTTGGTCGACAGATAGACCGGCATCTTGAGATTGAGGCCGTACCGCAGACAAGCCCTAGCGAAGCCTCGGATGGATTCGTCCAAGTTGTACATCCCCAGCGCAATACCGGCCTCCCGGAATCGAAACACTTCGGTTTCGGTGGGCGATTCCCGCCCGTCCGGTTCGAAGCGCATCACAAGGCGCCCCGGGCCGGGGACCTGCAACTCGGTGGCGCGGTACTGATCACCGAACGCATGCCGACCAATTACGATCGGCTTGGACCAGCCAGGCACATACTTGGGAATGTTGCGGCAGATGATCGGCTCACGAAACACCGTGCCGCCGAGGATGTTGCGGATGGTCCCGTTCGGGGACCGCCACATTTTCTTCAGGCCGAATTCGGAGACTCGATCCTCGTCGGGAGTGATGGTCGCGCATTTGACGCCGACACCGTGTTCACGGATGGCGTGTGCCGCCTCCACCGTCACTTTGTCGTCGGTCTGATCGCGGCTCCTGACGTGCAGGTCGTAGCTGACCAGGTCCACGTCGAGATGGGGGAGAATGAGACGCTCCCGGATCATTTCCCAGATGATCCGGGCCATTTCGTCCCCCTCTAGTTCGACGAGAGGGGAAGCAACCTTGATCTTGCTCACGGAATGCGCGCTCCAAATGACAAAGATGAGTGACTGCAGGGGATGACTACGTTTAGCCGCCAGGTGCAACCGACGCCGGTGTTGCGAGCTGCTCGCTCACTGCCTGAACCGCCGCCTCGGCGGATTCCACCTTGATCACCATTGAATCAAGAATGTCGGGAAGAAATTTCTGTTCGACCATGCGTTCGAGCATCGCGAACATCGGCGCCCAGTACTGATCGATATCGATCACCACGATGGGGCGCGGGTGTTGCTTGAGTTCGCGCAGCACCAGCGTTTCCATGATCTCGTCCATGGTTCCGATCGCACCGGGGAGCGCTACACAGATGTCAGAGGCGTTGAACATCATGGTTTTGCGATCAGCCAGTGAATCCACGACCACCGTTCGCTCCAGCGCTGAATGCATTTCTTGCATGGACGCAATGTAGATGGGGATGAAACCGGTCGTACGTACGCCTGCTTCCAGGGCGCCGTCGGTTACGGCGCCCATAAGCCCATGCTGTGAACCGCCGGTGACAAGACCGTAGCCAGCTTCGCCCAGCTTCCGACCCAGCTCGCGGGCCTCCTCGGCAAACCTAGGGTTGCTGCCCACCCGCGAACCACAAAACACCAGCACGGTGCGCTTCTTACCATCTTCCGAGCGGCTACGTTGATCGCACGCAGGTAGCGTCGTCCTGCCCAAAGACTGTTCCATCTACAACCCGTCTCAAGACGCGGTGAACCTACCGGCCCCCCGCGGGTTCGTCCAGCAAAAGTCACGTTCCGTGTCTGGGAGTGATTTAGCTCTTCCGGATGGCCGATCCAGCATCTGGCGGCCCGGTGATTCGCCGGCTGCCAAGCAGCCTTGAAACAGGCAGTCGCACAGGGCGGGACCGACCGAACGCGACGGTCCGTCTACCGGGTCCAAAACCAGGGGCTGAGCACCGCTACGAGGGCGATCACCTCAAATCGTCCAAGCAGCATCCCGGCCATCAACACCGTCGTGCCAGTGGAGCCGCCCGGAACCGTTACTGCACCGACGAGAGTGGACATGCCTGGGCCCGTATTGGTGAGCGCGGCCACTGCGCCCAAGATGGCGTCTTCCGCAGTCACTCCAGTCACGGAAAGGAGCGCCGCCAATCCAGCGCAGGCGCTGAACCAAAGGACCGCAAACGCGAACAGAGCCGAGACCAAGCCCGGTTCTGCAGTCTGACCGCCATAGCGCAGAGTTCGGACTTCATGGGGCTGCACACCGCGATTCAGCTCGTTCCAGATGACCGCGCCCAGGAGCCATGCGCGGCGGAGACGAAGGCCGCCTGAAGCTCCAGCCACCGAGCCGCCGACGACCGCGAGAGCAAGCAGCGGCGTAATGGAGGCGTCTCGAGCCTCGGTTACGATGCCGGACGTGCTGATCAGGGAGGCGGTGACAAAGAAACTGTCGATCAGGCCCATGTCCGGCACTGCCAGCCAAGCGAAGCTGATACCTCCCGCCACCAATGCCGCCAACAGCAACGTTTCCCGGTTCCGGACCATCGCGGCGATCAACACGCGGGGCTGATTAGGGGTGCCGGGAAACCACAGGGCGCCGATGAGCATGAAGACGCCCAGAATCAGTTGGGTGCCGGCGCCCGGAATCGAGGACGGATAGCCCTTGGGGTCACCGCCGGTCGCGATTGCGGATAGCGCGTACAGGACACCGTCAAACGCACTCACTCCGCCAGAGAAGAGAAGAAATACACAAGTCACTGTCAGCGCCGCATAGGCGACCGTGACCCCGCGGAACACCGAGGGCACCAAGCTGCTGACGCCGGCGGTCGATCCCGGGGTTGCGAACGCGGCACCGCCCAGCCCGGCCGGAAGAAACACGATGGCAGCCAGCAGGAGCGTGGTCAGACCTCCGATCCACTGCAGCACGGCCCGCCAGAGCACAAGGGCAGGGTCAGCCCCGCCGATCTGAATCGACCAGTAACCTGTGGTGGTAACGGCGGAGACGGAATCGAACAGCGCGGCATAGGGATCGGCCCCTGCAACCCAGAACGGAATGAGCCCGCCGATTGAAAGGGCCCCCCAGATCGCGGCCGCGCTAAGCAGGGCCGTCCTCCTCGTCCAGCTGCGGCCACGACTGCGAGTGGCGAGAAGTATTCCGCCGCTGACGAAGAGAGTACCGGTCGTCAGCAGCAGAAATCCACCCGCTGATGGAAGTCCGTCAAACCATGCCCAGAAGCCGACGACTCCTGCGAGCAGCCCTTCGGCACCCAGCGCCAACGCCAGGGCTCGCGAAATGGAGGCGAGTACCACTTAGAGCTTGACGGTTCCGAATGCAGCCTCGAGCGCCTGGACCTTCTCGTGGGTAACGAGGACAATGACTCGGTCGTGAGGGCGGATCACGGTGTCTCCGACCGGCAATATCACTTCGCCGTTTCGCACGATGGCACCGACCGCGATGTCGGAATCCAGTTTCAGGTTGCGGAGCGAAGTTCCGGCAATGTTGGAAGTGTCGAGCGCTTCGTAGTCCATGACTTCGGCACGTCCGTCATGCAGGGTATGGACAGCTTGGACGCGTCCGCGCCGCACCCATCGCAGGATCTTGGACACCGTCGCCGACCGGGGAACGATAGCCTGGTCGATCCCGAGCTGGCTTAGCAGGGAGCCGTACTTGTTGTCGTGCGTCACCGTCGCTGCGTAGGGACAGCCCTTTTGTTTGGCCAGCGCCGAAACAAGCGTGTTGACCTCGTCGTTCTCGGTGACTGCGAGGAGCATCGCCGCGTCGTGCACTCCGGCTTCTTCCAGCACGCCGTCGTCACGCGGGTCGCCGACTAGGACCTTCATGCCGTCGAGAATTTCGTCCGCCTGATGGGCGATATTCGGATCGGCCTCGAGAATCGTCACGCCCTCGGCTGACTCCTGTTTGGCAATCCGTTGCGCGACCAACCGGCCTAGGTTGCCGCCCCCGACAATCAGGATGCGTCGAGATGCCTCGATGTCCCGCCCAAAGGAACGGAGTACGCGATTGACGCGGTTGGCTTCCGTGACGACGAAGACCTCGTCTCCGACGGTCAGCGTCTCGTCTTTCCTGGGCACGATCCCGACACCGTCACGCACGATATAGACAACCCTGGCGTGGAGTTCGGGAAACAGCTCCGTCAGCTCGTGCAGGGGATGCGACAGGACCGGCGACTGTTGGTCCAGCTTCATGCCGATGAGCTGGACCCGGCCGCCCACAAAACCGACGGCATCGCTTGCCCCGGGCAGTGCGACCAGTCGTGACAGCGCGATTGCCACCTCTCGTTCCGGCACAATGATCTCGGCTGGCAGGTCGTTACGGCCGTATAGCTGCGGCCAGTCCTCCTCCTGGTAGGCCGGGTTGCTGACGCGGGCAATGCGCGTTCGAATCGAAAACACGCTGTGTGCCACCTGGCAGGCAACCATATTGGTCTCGTCGCTCCGGGTAACAGCTACCAGCAGATTCGCATTGTCGGCGCCGGCATCGCGCAGCACGGGAGGATGCGCCGGGTGCCCGTGGAGAGTTTCGATTCCAGCCGTGTCCCGGCGCGCCCGATCCAGGAATTCGGCTTCCTGGGCGACCAGCGTGACCGCGGCTGCTTCCTCCTCGGCAAGGTGCCGGGCGATGCTGCGGCCAACCTCCCCGGCCCCACAGACGATGGCCCGGAACTGGGCGTCTTCGTTCACGGTGTCTCCTGCTTGGAGCCGGTCTCGTCGGATATGCCCAGGAGCCGCAGCTTGCGATGCAGCGATGTGCGTTCCATGCCGACGAAAGCGGCCGTGCGCGTGATGTTGCCACCGAAACGCGCGAGTTGAGACGACAGGTACTGGCGTTCGAACTGTTCCCGGGCGGCCTTCAGCGGGTGGCTCATGATCGAGTCAGTTCCGAAGCCCCCGCCGGTTTCTCCGTGTTCGTAGAGTACGTCGTCGGGCAGCATCGAAGCCCGCACCGGACTGGCTTCCGAATCCGGTGCCAGGATCAGGACGCGCTCGATCACGTTTCGAAGTTGGCGAACGTTCCCGCGCCAGTTGTAGGCCTGCAGTCGGGCTTCCGCTTCTGCGTCAATTGGGCGCGGTGGCCTGCCCAGCGCCCGCGCGCATTGCGTCATGCAATGCCAGGCCAAGGCCGGAATGTCTTCCCGGCGTTCAGCCAGGGACGGCACGCGAATGGGCACGACGTTGATTCGGTAGTACAGGCTGGCCGACAGCCGGTCCTGGCGGATGTAGGTTTCGGGGTCCACGCTGGTTGAGGCGACGACACGAACGTCCACCTTTACGGGGGTTTGCCCGCCCACTCGCATGAAGCTGGGATTCTGGAGTGCCCGCAGCAGCCACGACTGGGCGTCCATCGACATTTCGGCGACTTCATCCACGAACAGTGTGCCGCCGTGGGCCTGCTCAAGCTGGCCGACGCGAAGGATGCGTCCGCTTTCATCCTCGCGGCCGAACAATTCCTCCTCGAATCGGTCGGCCGACGTGCGCGGAGCGTTCATCACGACAAACGGGGCATTGCGACGGTGCGATTGGGCGTGAATGGCGCGGGCTGCGGTCTCCTTGCCGGAACCGGGTTCCCCGGTGATCAGGACCCGGCTATTCGTGGTCGCCACGCGCGCGATCGCGTTCTTGAGGGCACGAATGGCCGGCGAAGTCCCCACAATCGCGTCCGTGGTGCCGGTGCGGTTCACCAGCACGGCATTTTCTCGGCGAAGATGCTGGGTCTCCAGGCTCCGCTTAACCACGTGCAGCAGCAGTCCGCTGTCGAACGGTTTTTCGAGGAAGTCGACCGCGCCGAGATTCATGGCGTCAACAGCAGTGCGTACTGATCCGTGCCCGCTGATCATGACGACCGGGAGGCCCTGAAATCGAGTGCCGATCGTCTCCAGGAGGTCGATGCCTTCTCGTTCGCCGTTGCGAAGCCAGATGTCGAGCAGCACAAGCGAAGGTACCCGTTCCGCCAAGGCGGCCAGCGCGCTATCGGTGTCGCTGGCCATTCGCGTCGTGTACCCCTCGTCCTGTAGCAAGTCCTGCACCGCCGCACAGATGTCCGGCTCGTCATCGACGATCAATATCTCGCCCATCCAATTGGTCGCCGTTCGAGAATTCTTGGACGAGGTGACCATGATGATCAGGCCGCCACGGCGGGCGTGGTCGGTGTGGACGGGGCGCAAGGAAGTGTCAGCATCACACGGGCGCCGCGACCTGTGTTGGCGAGGCTGATCTTTCCGCCCTGGTCCTCGACGATTCGACGGACGATCGCTAACCCGAGGCCGGTTCCGCCTTGGCGGGTGGTGACGTAGGGCTCGGTCGCGCGGTCAAGGAAGTCGTCGGGAAACCCGCCTCCATCGTCCTCGACCGTGACGTGATAGGTGTCGCTGTCGTCGGCCGCTTCCAAGATGATGTCGATGTTGCCCAACGCCGCAGCAGGTTCGGCGTGACCGTGAATGGCCTGGACGGCATTCTGGACCAGGTTTCCGAGGGCGCGGTCCAACTGGCTCGCGTCGCACAGAACGTACACGGGTTGGTCGGGGACGTGCGCGCTGACGCGGATATTGACGTGTGCCGTGTCATTGATGGCCTGGACGCCATTGATCAGGGCCACCATGTCGACCCGGCGCAACACTGGGGGCGGCAGCCGCGCAAACTCCGAGAATTCGTCAACCATTCGGGTCATTTCCACGACTTGGCGCACGATCGTATCGATGCAGGATTCAAATACTTCCGGCTCGGTCCGTACTTCCCCGGCGTAGCGGCGCTTGAGCCGTTCGGCGGCCAGGCGGATCGGGGTCAGGGGATTGCGGACTTCGTGGGCGATCCGCCGGGCCACGCCACGCCATGCCGCCGCCCGTTGGGCGAGAATCCGTTCCGTCATGTCGTCGAACGTGATGACGTACCCTTGGACCCGGGTGTTCCGGGTCGCGGCGTTGACACGCACCAGCAACACGCGCTCTTGTCCGTTTCGGGTCGTAACGACCTGATCCTGATTGACCCTGCTTGGGTAAATGGCCGCGCGGTGGAACAAGTCTGACATCGCCGGAATCGCTTGAGCGAAAGGCCGCCCGGTGAGCGAGTCCTCGGGCACGCCCAAGAGGTCCGACGCGGAGTGATTGGAGAGAAAGATCACGCCGCGGGAATCCACCGCGACCACCCCGGCGCTCACCCCTGCCAGCACCGCCTCCGTGAATCGCCGGCGCGTGTCGAGTTCGCGGTTGGCGGCTACGAGTTCGTAGCGCTGGTCCTCAATCTGGCCGGTCATGCGATTGAATGCGCGGAGCAACAGCAAGAGCTCGCCGCTCTGGCCCTCTTCCTTGACGCGGGCACTCAGATCGCCATCCCGCACTCGGTTGGCGGCATGGGCCAGTTCCGATACTGGACCGGCAAACCGGTTGGCGACCTGGAACCCGATCCAGGCGGCGACGGCCACGAGCAGTACGGCCACCGCGATGAACACCATCGTAAAAGTGATGTGCAGGCTGGCCCGCTCGCGTTCCGCCTGCTGGTATTCCCCCACCGCCGTTCGCACGGCATCGATGTTGCGCAGTACATTGGTGTCGATGTAGCGCCCCACATAGAGCAGCTGGTCGGCGAGTCCCGAGAGCGGAGCCAGTGCCCGCACGCGGTCGCCGCCGCGGATCTGAAACACGACGGTCTCACCCTGTAGCGCCCTCTGCAGCGCCCCTGCCGGTAGCTGGTCGAATGCCAGCAGCAGACTCAGCGAACTACGGGCCAAGATTTGCCCGTCCGCCCGAAGCACGAGAGCTTCGGCAATCCCACGCTCGGTCACCAGTTGGTCAAGTGTCGCGGTATCCAGGCGATTCTCGGTTGGGGTACGCGCGAGCCGGTTGGCAATCCACAACACGTCGGCCAGCACCAGTTTCCGATGATCTTCGTAGTAGGCGTCCGCCACGGCCATCGAATGCGTCAGCGCCGATGAGACGCGTTCCGAAAACCAGCCCTGGATGCCGATCGTGAAAAACCCTGCAGCCCCGGCGGCCACGATGACTGCCGGAGTGGCGGCCAGCAGGCCGAACGCGACGACCAGCTGGACGTGGAGTCGCGCACCCGGCTGCGCTCGCCGTCGCCGTGCCCAGAGCAGGGCTATCCGGCGCGCGAGGATCAACGTCAGCAGCAGGAGAACGAGCAAGTCGGCGTACAGGAGCGCAAGGATCAAGTCGGGATCCGAGTCCGCGCTCGGGGTCAGCACGGCGAACGTGACGACGCCCAGCACCGCTCCGGTCAGCGCGAGACCCCAGGCGAGCCACAGCTTTACCCGCTTGCTGCCGGCCAGCTGCCGAACTCG
Organism: Rhodospirillales bacterium; assembly: GCA_028824295.1. NCBI lineage: Bacteria > Pseudomonadati > Pseudomonadota > Alphaproteobacteria > Rhodospirillales > Rhodospirillales bacterium. The sequence continues at coordinate 177,008 of JAPPED010000015.1, forward strand.
CGTCCGCAACGGCGCCCAGACGAACGTGACGGCAGTCATTCGGCTGCTCGCCGGCGACGCGGCAGTGCCCGGAGATCGAGATCGCGGATCTTCTTTCGGAGCGTGTTCCGGTTGATTCCCAAGAGCTCTGCTGCCCGGATCTGGTTGCCCCCGGTGGCGCGCAGGGTTCGCAGGATCAGCGGCCGTTCAACCTCTTGCACGAATCGCCGGTACAGCCCGGCAGGAGGCAAGGTATCTCCATGCGCCGCGAAATAGCGATGCAGGTGGCGCTCGACGCTGGCACCAAGCGTGGAGCCTTCGGTATCGGGCCTTACCGTTGACTGATCTGCACTGCCAAGCTCTTCCTCCACTGTATCGGCACTGATCACGTCCCCGGCTGTGAGCACCACCATCCGCCGGAGGAGGTTTTCCAGTTCGCGGACGTTTCCGGGCCACGTGTGTTCCGTCAGGCGTGTCAGGGCCTCCTCGGAGATCCGCTTGGGCTCCATACCGTCTTCCGAGGCGCGCGCAAGGAGATGCCGGGTCAGCAGGGGAAGGTCTTCCAATCGGTCCCGAAGCGGCGGCATACGGATCGGGACCACGTTCAATCGGTAGTACAGGTCCTCGCGGAACAGGCCTTCGCGGACCAAGGCGCCCAAGTCCCGGTGTGTGGCGGCGACGATGCGGACATCGGCCTGAACGGGAATCATTCCGCCGACGGGATTGAACTCGCCCTCCTGAAGCACGCGGAGAAGGCGGGTCTGTGCATCGGGCGGCATGTCCCCGATCTCGTCGAGGAACAGCGTTCCGCCCTCGGCCTGCCGAAAGCGCCCAGCGGACGCACGGTGTGCACCGGTAAACGCTCCGCGTTCATGCCCGAACAGTTCGCTCTCGATCAGGTCGCGGGGAATGGCCGCCATGTTGAGTGCAACGAATGGACGCGCCCGGCGTGGACTGAAATCATGCAGCGCCCGGGCAACGAGTTCCTTGCCCGTTCCCGATTCGCCAAGCACCAGAACCGTGAGGTTGGTGTTCACCACTCGGGCGACCACCCTGTACACGCGCTGCATCGCGGGCGACCGTCCGACCATTGGCAAGTCGTCCGGCGAAGTGTCGGCGGCGGATGGAGCGGGCACGCGGGTTTCCGCAATGGCGCGTCGGACGGTCGCCACGAGCTCGTCTAGGTCGAACGGTTTCGGGAAGTACTCGAAGGCTCCGCGCTCACCGGCCCGAAGGGCGGTCAGCATCGTGGACCGGGCGCTGATCACGATGACCGGAAGGTCGGGCCGAACCTTTCGAACCCGGGGCAGCAAATCAAGGCCGTTGCCGGATGGCATTGCGACATCGGTGATGACGAGATCGCCCGCTCCGGAGCTGATCCAGGACCAGAGTTCGCCCATGTCGCCGGTATCGCGGGCCGCGAAACCGTGCCGGTGCAGGGCACGCCGGACGACGGTCCGGATGGCCGCGTCGTCGTCGCCCACCAGGATAGTGGCGGTAGGGGATGTCAGCGTATTCAACGCGCTGTGTCCGTCGGCGAGGGGGCTTGGACCCCGTCTGTCGAGGAATTGACGGCCGGGAGGTACACCGTAAAGCGTGTCCCGGATCCGGCCGTCGCGTCCGTGACCTCCACCACGCCACCGTGGTCCTCGATTACCCGGGCCACCAACGAAAGTCCCAGACCGCGTCCGCCGGACTTGGTGGTAACGAACGGCTCGAATAGATGCTGGCGCATGTCTTCCGGAATACCGGGTCCGCTGTCCTCGATAGCGACAAACACCGGCAGCCCCCGGTGGGCCGCCGTTCCCGTCTGAACCCGCAGTCCATGTCGAATACCGGTGATCAGTCGAATGGTCCCCTCTGGATTGGCCTCGGCTGCATTCTTGGCGAGGTTGAGGAAGGATTGGACCAGCCGGTCGCGATCTCCTGGAACCATGGGGATGGAAGGATCGTACTCGCGCGTGAACGAAGCGTTCTTGGCAAACCCGTTCTTGGCCAGCATGAAGACTCGATCGAGCACAACGTGCACGTTCACGGGAGCAGTTGGCACGGTGGCCCCATCCACGAAGGTGTCGAACCGGGCGAGCAGCTTGCCAATTCGGTCGGTCTCGTCGCGGATCAGGCGGGTGAGCTCGCGGTCGGACGGACCGACGGCTTCTTCCAGCAGCTGGGCGGCCCCGCGGATCCCGGAGAGCGGGTTCCGAATCTCGTGGGTCAGGGTCTCCGCGAAACCGGTCGCCGAGCGCGCAGCGCTCATTTGCCCGAGGCGGTGCCCGCCAATCGACTGGGCTACCGACCGTGCGTGCAACGTCAGCACGATCTGATGGTGTGCGTCATGGCAAGGAGATGCCCGGGCATCGACGATCCGTGGCGCCATGGCAGGCCCGGTCAGGCGAATGCCGTACTCGACGGCGCTGCTGCCGCGGCGAACGACACGGTCGAGCATGGCGAGCACGGGGCTGTCGCCGGAGAGAAAGTTTCGGATCGGTCGCCGCAAGAGGCTGCGGGCACCGGTTCCGAACAGGTGCTCGCCGGCTGGATTGACATAGAGAATATGGCCGGTGTCAGAGATCAGGAAGACCGGCACTGCCATTGATTCGAGCAGATCCTGAGGACCGACAGCCGTTTGGGTGGAGGTGTCGCGGGACTCCGCCACTGCGCGGTACTCCTGCACAAGGATTAGGCACAACACACTAATACCAGAACACACTCCAGCCCAACATTGCGCAACGGTACGAGCGGCGACGTCGTCGCAGCGCTGGCCCGGCACAAGTCTTGCGACCGTCGGTCCAGCTTGCGAGGCCCGTTTGCGGATTCTCCACTGCGAACCTGTGCTCGGCGAGAGCTCGAGACCTTCTACGCCGGTTGCCGGTCCTCTACAGCGGCCCGGTTTCGCACCTGTCCGCCGTCAGGCTGGCGAGGGTCGGTCACCCAGCCGAGCCGACGTCCTCGGATCAGCGGCAACGATCACCCATCAGCACTGACCACAGGACCAGATCCGTCGCCAGTGAGTGCTGGTCGCGTCAGCGGGATCATGCCTTCGTCACACGCTTTGATCTGGAGTGCCAGGTATTTCGAGTAGATCCGGCACTGGGCGAAGCTGCCCGCGATGAACCAGAGTCCCGGCTGCCCGGTCCGGGTCCATAGGTTGCGGAGTTCCTGCTGTTCGGGATCGAACCCCCAGATTGGGCCGACCCGATCCGCGACATCATCGCCGAACAGTTTTCGGACCAGATAGTCCTGGCCCTTGAAGCCAGTGGCCAGCACGATGAGATCAGCTGCCCGCATATCGCCGCTTCGCATGCGGGCCCCGTTGGCGACGAACTTGTCGATATCGGAGAACTGGATCAGCGCGATCTTGCCATCGGCGATCAGGTCCGAGCAGCCGACGTTGAAGTAGTATCCGCCGCCGCGCTCGAGATACTTGAATTGCCACCCTGTACCGTCGGTTCCGAAGTCAAGCTTGAAGCCCGCGCGCGCAAGGCCGTCGAGAAGATCCCGGTCGAGAGCCTTGGCTTGCTCGGTAATCTGCTGGTGCGTTTTCCTCAGTAACTTCAAGGGTATCGACGTGGTGATGAGATCGCAGTCCGCCAGAGAAGGGCCCTCGTCGTACAGGGCGTAGGGAAGCTGTGCGCTCGGCTCAATGTTGACGATCAGGGTCGGGTTCCGCTGGACCAGCGTGACATTCGCACCGTGCGAATACAGGTCCTGCGCAATGTCATGGCCGCTGTTGCCCGTCCCGAGAACCAGCACGTTGCTGTCGGCCCAATCGGCACCTTCCCCGAATTCACTGGAATGCAGGACCTGGCCGGCAAAATCCATCAAGCTCGGAATATCCGGTCGGTTGGGAACGCCGCTGACACCAGTCGCCATGACGATATGGCGAGGATGGATCTCCCGTGTGCTGCCGTCGGGCAGACGCAGCATCACCGACCATCTCTCGTCCCGCTCTTCGTAGGTGCCGCCGGCGAACTCGGTGCCCGTCCAGAAATTGAGCTCCATGATTTCGACGTAGGCCTCGAACCAGCCGGCGATCTTGTCCTTGGGGATGTAGGTCGGCCAGTTCGGCGGGAAGGGCAGGTAAGGCAGATGATTGACCTGGACCTGGTTGTGCAGGGTCAGCGCATGGTATCGGTTGCGCCAGTTGTCCCCGATGCGTTCTTCGCGGTCAACGATGAGCGTGTCAATCTGCAATTGTGTCAGTTGCGCTGCGATGGACAGCCCTGCGTGCCCTCCGCCGACCACAAGGACCGTCGGATCCCGGTCCGCATAGGCGACGGAGGATTGCCGCTGGTCGAACCAGTTTGGTCCTCGGAAATCCCTCGAATAGGACTGGCCTGTTGGCCTGGCATCACCAACTGCTGCTTCAAACCCTTCGATCTCGCTGAGCGCTGTTAGCAGGGTCCACGCCTTCACAACTCCATCTTCGTCGTCGCGGATCAAACGAAGGACGCCTTCCGCCGGGCCGAATGCGCTCGTGAACCCGAATATGGCTTCGATTCCTTCCGTTCCTGCCCGGGTGACGAGGCGGGGCGGCGTCCGACCCGGATCCGTTTCGAAACTGCCGGGTTGGGCGTGGGGTCCGTGTTGCTTCAACGCCTTGACGATGTTCGTCTTGCCACTGATGGTCTGGACGTTCCAAGTGAGGGCGAGGAGATCGCGCCAGTGGCTGTTGCGGAGAAACAACGACTCGAGCGCCTCTGGATCGGAGGCGGAAATAGCCGACTCGAAATCTGCTAGCCAGCGGTCAACAGCCCGGACCGGGGAGTCCTCCAACCCAACTAACATGCTTTGTTCCTCGTCCATGGCGGCAACTTGTCTGTTATTGAGGTCCCGTTGTCGTGCAGCGCCGGGGACGTTCCGCGCCCTGCCGTCACTCGTTCATCGGACACTGCCGGTCGGGCAGTCTAGGCAGCCGGCCAGCTTGCATCGATGGGCCCAGACGGAATGTTAGTGCACGGCGGGTTCAGCGGCCAAGTTTGACGGATGGCCGAGCTAAGCGGCGCCGGATGCACGGACCTGGCGGCCTGACGGCGTTCGATGCCCGTGTGCGGCAACCCAGTCCCGGGCCGCCGCACCGTGTGGTAAGGGTGACGCCAGATGTCGATCTGCAGTCGGACGTCGCCACGTGAGAAGAAGATCTCCCGATGGGACAGCCCGTCCCGTAGATCGCCGTTTCCTGTGGACCGCCCCGGTGGAATCCGGGGTAGGGGGGAACGCGACGAAGCGCGTCGGGTGTTCAGGGTTTCTGCCCGTGTTCCGGCGTTGCGCTGCTGTGCACCCTCCGGCACATTGCGCCCGGACTGAGGAGAGGGTTCATGCGTTCACAGGCGCGGAGTCTCGGCACGTTTGACTATGTGGTGGTGGGCGCAGGATCAGCCGGGTGCGTGCTCGCCAACCGACTGAGCGCGGATCCCGGCACTCGCGTGCTGCTTCTGGAGGCGGGCGGCTCGGACCGTTGGCACTGGATCCGTATCCCGGTGGGGTACCTCTATTGCATGGGCAATCCGCGGGTGGACTGGTGCTTCTCGACCGAAATCGAGGCGGGGTTGGGGGACCGTGCAATACCCTATCCACGGGGCCGGGTGCTCGGTGGCTGTTCCTCCATCAACGGCATGATCTACATGCGCGGCCATGCCGCGGACTACGACCATTGGCGCCAACTCGGCAACGCCGGTTGGTCCTGGGATGACGTGCTCCCGTACTTCATCCGTGCGGAAGACCATTGGCGGGCTGACGATTCGATGCACGGCCAGGGCGGGGAGTGGCGGGTCGAGCAGGCCCGAATCCGATGGGACATCCTCGACGCCTTTCGTGCGGCCGCTCGGGAGGCGGGCATTCCGTCGACCGAAGATTTCAATCGGGGTGACAACGAGGGCTGCGGCTACTTCGAGGTCAATCAGCGGCAGGGCATGCGCTGGAACGCGGTACGGGGATTCTTGGACCCGGTGCGCCGCCGGCCCAACCTCGAGGTGGTTCAGGATGCGCATGTCAGGCGGGTTCGGATCGAGGAAGGGCGGGCCGTCGGGCTCGATCTCTGGCAGGGAACCGAGGCCGTCCGTGTGGACGCTGCAAACGAGGTGGTTCTCGCGGCCGGCGCCATCGGCTCACCTCAACTCCTGGAGCTCTCAGGAGTTGGCCAACCGGGGCGACTGACGGAGCTCGGGGTGACTCCGGTCGTGGACCGTGCAGCAGTGGGCGAGAATCTCCAGGACCACCTGCAGGTGCGCCTGGTTTACCGCGTGCAGGGCATACGCACCCTCAACGAAACCGCCGGGACGCTCAGGGGCAAGGCGGCGATTGCGCTGCAGTACCTGCTGTTCCGTCGCGGGCCGATGACGATGGCCCCGAGTCAGCTTGGTTGTTTCGCGCGTTCCGATCCGGATCGCGATGCGGTCAACCTGCAGTATCACATTCAGCCGCTCAGTCTCGACCGCTTCGGCGCGCCCCTGGACCCGTACCCGGCCTTTACTGCCAGTGTCTGCAACTTGGCGCCGGAATCGCGTGGGAGCGTGCACGCAACGTCTCCGGATGCCCGGAAAGCGCCAGCCATCCGGCCCAACTATCTTTCGGCCCCGGAGGACCGGCGGGTGGCGGCCGATGCGATTCGGCTGACCCGGCGTATCTGTGCGCAGCCCGCGTTGCAGCGATACAGTGCGACGGAGATTCGCCCGGGGCCCACTCCGGACGATGACGAAAGCCTGGCCAGTGCCGCCGGCGCGATTGCCACATCAATCTTTCACCCGGTCGGAACGTGCCACATGGGCCGTGACGGGGTAGTCGACGAGCGCCTTCGGGTCCATGGGGTTCGCGGACTGCGAGTGGCGGATGCGTCCGTGATGCCGACGATTACGCACGGCAACACGAATGCACCGACCATGATGATCGCGGAACGGGGCGCGGACATGATTCGCCGGGACGCGCGCGCGTGACGGCGGACGCGGCGGGGACGCCGCCGGGCCGCGTCGATGCGCTGGTCGTGGCTGCGGGTCGCGGCGAACGTGTCGGGGGCAGAGTGCCCAAGCAATTCCGCGTCGTTCAGGGCCGACCCGTCGTCCGCTGGGCCGTGGAAGCATTCACCCGCCACCCCCAAGTTGAACGTGTACTGACCGTCGTCGCTCCCGGTCAAGCCAACGCTGCTGCCGCCGCACTAAGAGGTGTGGAGGTTCGCATCCTGGATCGCGGCGGCGCCACCCGGCAGGAAAGTGTGGCGGCGGGTCTCGAGGCGCTCGCCTCGGATCCGCCGCAGACCGTGCTCATCCATGATGGGGCCCGTCCCCGACCCGGCGCAGCGCTGATCAGTCGGGTCATCGATGCCCTGTCCAATGCCGACGGCGTGGTGCCGACCGTGCCGCTGAGCGATACCCTGAAGGAAACCGGTGACGACGGGCACGTCCGGCGGACCCTCCCGCGGACCGGCTTGCACGGTGCGCAAACGCCGCAGGGCTTCCGCTTCGACCTCATCCTCGGCGCGCATCGGGCGGCGTCGGAGGAGACCGGCGCGACCGACGACTCCTCGCTGCTCGAAACGGCTGGTCATGTCGTGCAGGCGGTTGCGGGGGATCCCGAGAACCTGAAGGTCACCGCCCCTGGCGACTTTGCCCGGGCTGAGAGGTTATTCGGGGAACGCCTGCCCCGGACCGGGCAGGGCTTCGATGTACACCGGTTTGGTCCGGGGGAATCGGTTCAATTGCTAGGCGTCAGACTCCCGCATGATCAGGCGCTGGTCGGGCACTCTGACGCAGACGTCGGACTGCATGCCGTGACGGACGCCATTCTGGGTGCCCTTGCCCAGGGTGACATCGGGCAACATTTCCCTCCGGGAGACCCACGGTGGCGCGACGCCAATTCGGCCAAGTTTCTTCAGCACGCCGGAGCCATGGCGCACGAAGTAGGTGCAGAAATCACGCATATCGACGTCACCATCATTTGCGAAGCTCCGGCGGTTGCCCCGCATCGCGAGCGCATGCGGCAGTCCGTAGCCGGCATCCTGGGCCTGCCGGCCGCAGCGGTGAGCGTGAAAGCCACCACGACCGAGGGTCTCGGCTTTGCTGGTCGTCGTGAAGGGATTGCGGCGTTTGCTTTGGCCACGTTGCTCGTACCGAACGAGAGTGCATGAACGCGATGGTCAGTGACCGTCTGGCCGAATCCGTGGCACTGGTGGGTGGCCTGGGCCGGGTCGGGCCAGCGCCCGGTACCGTCGCGTCCTTGGCGACGATCCCAATCGGCGTGGCCCTGCATGTCCTCGGCGGCGCGGTGGCTGTGGGCGTAGCGGTTGCCTGCGTGGTGGCGTGTGGCTGGTGGTCAGCAGAGCGATACGGGAGGCTGACCGGCCGCCATGATGCGCCCGAGGTGGTCGTGGACGAGGTGGCCGGAATGCTGGTACCACTAGCCGCGGCTGGAAGTGACATCGTGCTGGTACTGGTCGCGTTTGGTCTGTTTCGCCTGCTCGATATCGTGAAGCCGTTCCCGATCTCGTGGTTGGACACAAAGGTTCCCGGAGGATTGGGGGTCATGGCTGACGATCTGGCTGCGGGTTGCTTGGCAACGGCAGGTACCCTCGGGTTGGGAGTCTTGCGTGACGCCTGGTTCTGAGCTACGGAAGGTCAGCGCGGAATGCCTGCGATTGCTTGATCGCGTCGACCTGACGCTGGCAACGGCCGAGTCGTGCACCGGCGGGATGATCGCGACCGCACTGACCGATCACCCGGGCGCGTCGCGAGTGCTCAGCCGTGGCTTCGTGGTGTACTCCGACGATGCCAAGGAACAAATGCTCGGCGTCCCCCGCAGCGTTCTGACGGCCTGCGGCGCCGTGAGCGAGGAGGTCGCTCTGGCCATGGTCAGGGGTGCGCTTGCGCAGGCGCCGGTCGACCTCGCGGTCGCCGTGACCGGGATCGCCGGACCGGACGGTGCGACCACGACGAAGCCTGTTGGGCTCGTGCACATCGCTGCCGGCCGACGTGGGGATCGGGCGTGCCATGAACGTCTGCAACTGACCGGTGACCGGCAGACCGTCCGAGAACAGTCCGCAGTATGCGCTCTAAGGTTGCTGATGCAGACGGCAGTCCAATCGTGAAGGGCGCACATGCGTTGCTGGTCGGCGGCGCTGGGTTTGTCGGCGGCTGGACGGCACGGGCGTTCTTGGATGCTGGATGGCGCGTGACGGTCGTCGATCCCTCCGCGGCAATCGCGAGCCGGCTGCCCGGGGGCTGTACCAGCGTGGCTCGGCCAGCGCGCGCTGACGTTCTCAATGACATTCTGACAGCAGATCCGCCTCAGGTTGCGGTCGGGCTCGGTGCGTTCGGTTCCGGTGGGAAGGGGCTTCTGGCGGCGGCGGACCGCGACCCCGGGTCCGCCATTGCCGTCAATGCCGGGGGGCTCGCAACCCTCCTGGAAGCAGCGGCTGCGGCTGGTGTGCGAAGGGTCCTTTGGACCAGCTCCACGGTGGTGTACGGCCGGTCTGCGGATGGCGGCCCGGCGCCAGCCCACGAGTCGCTACCGGCGAATCCGGACACGGCCTACGGTCTCTCGAAGCAGCTGGCGGAGGCCACGGCGGAGTGGTTCCGGGCGCATCGACCGGTCGAGCCAACGGGGCTACGGTTGCCACTGGTGCTGGGACCAGGCCTCCACTACCGTGGCGCAGCGGCGGAATTCCTGGATGTCATGATGGCTGCCGTTGCCACGGGCACCGTTCCGGCCCGGCTGGCGGCCGATTATCGGAGCGATGTGCTGTACGTGAAGGACGCTGCCCGGCTGCTGGTATCACTGGCAGAATTTCCCAGCGACCTGGCGCCGGTTTACAACGCCCCGTCGTTTTCGCTTCAGCTTTCCGAGTTCGTGCGTCAGCTGGCTGCGGAAACGGGCAAGATCGTTACGCTGCCTAGGGTTGCCGAAGCAGATACGGAACCCAATTGGCGTACTCTTTCTGACGCACAGCTGCGTGCAGATACGAAGTTTGCGCCCGCGTTCGACGTTGCTGCAATGATTTCAGACTGGCTGGGGGAGGCCGCAGAAGGGACACGGAAAGCATGACCGACATCCTCGAAATGGCACGACTGACTTCACCGGAAATGGCCGCCGCCATTCCGGACATCGAAGTCGCCCTGCAGCCGATCGGGGCCACAGAGCAGCACGGCCCCAACCTGGCGCTCGGTACGGATTTCGTGGCGGCCGACCGAATTGCACGCCGCGTTGCCGCCGAGCTGGGCCGCAGGGCGTTGCTTATGCCCGTATTGCCGTTCGGATTGTCACCGCACCACATGGGTTTCCCCGGTACGATCACGCTTGACGCGGAAACGGTGATCCGGTTGTGTTTCGACGTCGCGCGCTCGATTGACCGGCAGGGGATCAAGGCGATTGTGTTCGTCAACGGACACAATGGAAATTCTGCGGTCCTGCAAGTTGCTGCCACCAAGATCCGCTACGAACTCGGGATGCGCGCGGCTGTCGCCTTCTACTTTGCCCAGGCCTCGGATCGGGTGCGGGCGCACGGGCGCACGCAGCGTTTTGGCCACGCATGTGAAGTCGAGACCAGCGTTCTGATGCACCTCGACGCGGCTTACGTCCGAGCCGACGCGCTTGTAAAGGGTGAGATGAAGGAGACCGGGCTCGCGCATGGGTTCAACAATGATCCGTTTGCGTTGCAGGTGCCGGTGCCGTTTGATCGGCAGACCGCGAACGGCGTCTTCGGGGACGCCCGCCTGGCGTCGGTCGAGGCGGGACGTGACATTGTTGACACCGCGGTCACCCGGACGGTTGCCTTCATCGAGAGCCTGAAGACCGCTTCCATCTGAACAGGAAGATGAAGGCTGCTCCGCAACCATGGGGAGCGCCGTGAATTCCTCGGTACCCCAACGAGTTGCCAGCAAATGCGACGAACCAGGTTTGTAGGAATGCCCAGCCCGACACGATCGCCAAGCCTGGTACCAGGACGGGGGTCTCCTGCGGTCGCGCGACCCGCAGAGCGCGGTCCCGAATTCATTCGACGTTCGGTACGGATCGTGTGCAGCCTGGCAGTGCTGGTCAGTGTGCTCCTGCTGGATGCACCGGCGGTCCAAGCTGCTGCACCAATCCTGTCAACCGATGATCGGGCGCTGTTTCGAAAGGCCCTTGTGGCCATGGATCGAGCCAAGTGGAAGCGTGCTCTCGACCTGACCCGAAGGGCGGACGACCCGTTGCTGCACACCATCGCGAAGTGGCGCTGGCTGTCGGCCGAGGACGGCCTGGCATCGTGGCGGCAGGCGCGTGATTTCCACGTGGGACATTCCGGCTGGCCACTTGCTGAGCAACGGCAGGCGCTCGCTGAGCGCCGGATGCCGGCCAATCTCCCGAATTCGGAAGTCATCAATTGGTTTGAACGTTTTCCGCCGCGAACCGGACCAGGGCAGGTTCGCTATGCGGAATCGCTTGCTGCGGCGGGCGCCGATGCGGATGTAGCAGTCGAAGCCCGGGATGCGTGGCGGACGAGCGACTTTCAGTCCGCGGAGGTCCGACCGTTCCTGCAGCGCTACGGGAAGTACCTGAGCGACGAGGACCATGCCGCCCGACTCGACCATCTCATCTGGGAGCGGCAGTGGGGGGCTGCACTTCGACAGCTCGAGCGTGTTTCGGCCGATGTCCGGCGTCTCGGTACCGCACGGATCCGGCTCGGCAGGCGGTCGCCCGGCGTCGACGCCGCCGTCGCCCGGGTTCCACCGGCACTGACTTCGAATCCGGGGCTCGTGTTTGAGCGGGCGCGCTGGCGACGAAGGTCCGGCCTGCACGAACGCGCCCTTGAATTGCTGACCGAGCCCCCGCGCGAACTTGGACCAAGGCCGGACCGCTGGTGGTTCGAGGTACGCGTGCATGCCCGACGATTGGTCAATGCCGAGCGGCATGCCGACGCCTATCGACTGGTGTCCGCCTATACAACGTTGGAAGGGGTTCCGGGAGTTGAGGCGGATTGGCTGGCGGGCTGGCTCGCGCTCCGGTTTCTCGGCAACAACTCTTCGGCCAACCGTCATTTCAGGAAAATGCGTAGCGCCGTCACCATGCCGGTATCGATCGGCCGCGCGGCCTACTGGACCGCCTTGTCTTCTGAGGGAGACGAGGAATCGGTGCGCTGGCTCGACGAGGCGGCCGAGTACCCGGCGACGTTCTACGGCCAACTCGCGACCCGTTGTCGCGAACGCCCCGTTGCGTTGCCTCCGGTCCCGGCAGCTGCCGTCGACATGGCACGCTGGGAGTCTCAGCCTGAAGTGCGAGCGATGCTCCTGCTGGCGGAGCACGGACGACACCGCCTTGCGCGCTCGTTTGCCCGGCAGCTAGCCGGCACGGCGGAATCGCTTGGGGAGGTGACCAGTCTCTACCAGCTGCTTCATGTGACGGGACACACGCATCTCGGGCTGGCCATGCTCCGGAAGGCCACACGCCTTGGGTTGTACGTGCCCGGGGTCGCCTTCCCGGACGATGCGTATCCCAGCGCGTTCAATGCGGTCGAAGCGGACGTTGAGAAGGCGCTTCTGTTGGCAGTCGCGCGGCAGGAGAGCGCGTTTCAGGTTGGCGCCCGAAGCGTTGCCAATGCCCGCGGGTTGATGCAGGTGCTACCGAGTACTGCGAAGTTTGTCGCTCGTCGGGAACGCATGCAGTACGACCAGCAAAAGCTCTCGACCGACGCTGCCTACAATGTCTCGATCGGTTCTCGCTATCTCGCGGGCCTTCTTGAGGACTATGATCAATCGTATCCGCTTGCCTTGGCTGCGTACAACGCGGGTCCCGGTCGGGTAAGACGTTGGCTCCGGCGGTACGGAGATCCCCGCCAAGGCGAAATCGCCATGCTCGACTGGCTCGAACTGATCCCGATAAACGAGACTCGGAACTACGTCCAGCGAGTCCTGGAAGGGGTTGCGATCTATCGTTCAGCCGTTGGCGACGGAATTACCGGGCAATGGGAAATGCCGCTCACGTGTCCGCGCTAGAAGCGGGCGCCACAGGAATCTCGCGGGACGAGATCGTCGCCGCGAGCAAGGTCATCGAGGGCCGAGCCCGGCTTACACCCCTGCTGGAATCTGGGGTGCTCAATGCGCGAACCGGAGGGCGCGTGCTGATCAAGCCCGAGTGCCTGCAGCGCACTGGATCGTTCAAGTTTCGGGGTGCATACAACCGGATTGCCGCGATTCCAAGCGAGCGGCGAACTGCAGGAATCGTCGCCTGGTCGTCCGGAAACCATGCTCAAGGTGTGGCGTGCGCAGCCCGTCTCTTCGGAAGTCCCGCGACCATCGTGATGCCAAACGACGCGGCCCGCATCAAGGTGGCCGGTGTGAAGAACTTTGGGGCGGAGATCGTGTTCTACGACCGTCGTGCCGAGGGGCGCGAGGAACTGGGCAACAGAGTTCTCCGGGAGAGGGGAGGTACGTTCGTCCACCCGTACGACGACCCGCTCGTCGTGGCTGGGCAAGGTACGGCCGGTCTCGAGGCAGCGCAGCAGATGCGCGCGCGGGACATCGTTCCCGACGTTGCGCTGGTCCCGTGCGGCGGTGGCGGCCTCCTATCCGGCGTGACGGTTGGCCTGCGGTCGGAGTTTCCGCAAATTGACGTCCGTAGTGTGGAGCCCGAGGTGCACGACGACATGGCGCGCTCGCTTGCTGAGGGCCGGCACATCGCAGCCGATGAAGGTGTCACCACGATCTGCGACTCGCTGCTGCCGCCACGGGTCGGAAAGATCGCCTACACGATCGGAACCAAGAACCTGGGGCCCGGTCTTGTCGTGTCGGATGCCGAGGTGTTGGAAGGGGTCGCGTTCGCGCTGTTGCGATTGAAGCTGGTAGTGGAACCGGGCGGGGCGGCGGCCTTGGCGGCGGCCCTATCCGGCCGCGTCGATCTGCGCGACAAGACTACGCTCCTGGTGGTCTCGGGCGGCAACGCCGACGCGGCTATATTGGCCCGGGCGCTCGCCGAGGCTCGCGAAGCTCGGATCGGCAGTAGCTGAGGATGACGCCAAGCGCTCTGCCTTCAACGTCTCGTAGAAGGTGCTTGGCAGGGAACCGTTCGGGCGGTGGCGGATGGGGCGGGATTCGAACCCGCGATACGGCTCATCACCGTATACTCCCTTAGCAGGGGAGCGCCTTCAGCCGCTCGGCCACCCATCCAGCGCCACAGTATGGCATGAACTCAGTCCGAATATGGCGGACCGCTGCTCGATTTTCCACGCTGCTGAAACTATTAGCGGGAAACATCGGAGGCTGCCCGCGCCAAAGCATCCGCCCGTTCGTTACCCGGATCGTTCGTGTGGCCGCGTACCCACTGCCACGTCACGTCATGTCTTGCTGCCGCCTGCTCAAGTCGCTGCCACAGGTCCTGATTCTTCACTGGTTTGCCGTTAGCGGTCCGCCAATTCCTTCGACGCCAGTTGTCCATCCAAGACGTGATGCCGTCCATCACGTACCGGCTGTCCGTGACGACTTGAACAGGCGAACCGGGCTCGATTTCCTCGAGCGCGCGGATTGCCGCCATCAGCTCCATCCGATTGTTCGTGGTACTGGGGGCACCACCTGACAATTCCCGGGTACCTGCGGGAGATTCGATCACGACCCCCCAGCCCCCGGGCCCTGGATTGCCGACGCAGGACCCGTCCGTGTAGACGATCGTCGGTTTTTCGATCACGTGCGGCCAAGCCCGTAGCTGTCTGGACCCCGGGCTGCGCGGTGAAATCGGAGGCGTCCCAAGTACTCGGCGGGATCCTTCGGCCGCACAACTGCGGTGGACGGGGTGGTCTCCCAATCGACCAGACGCGTGAACAGGAACCGCATCGCTGACCCCGCACACAGCACCGGAAGTGCCGCGATCTCTCCGGCCGATAGGCGGCGATTCTCCTCGTACCCCTTCAGGAGCGCGCCGGCTTTCGTGATGTTGAAGTCGGCGTCCCGCTCAAAGCACCAGGCGTTGATGCAGATGGCGAGGTCGTAGGCGAAGAAATCATTGCAGGCGAAGTAAAAGTCGATCAGCCCACTTACCTCTCCGTCCCTGAAGAACACGTTGTCCGGGAACAAATCGGCATGAATGACACCCCTGGGCAGGGATGTCGGCCAGGCAGCGGCGATACGCGTGAAGTCGTCGCTAACTTCCTCGTAGAGCCCCTTGTCGTAGTTCTCGAGTCTCGCTTCCGACTGCGTTAGCGTTTGTTCCCACGCACCGAGCGACAGCCCGTTCGGGCGCGATTTCCCGAAGCCGGAACTGGCGGTGTGAAGGCGCGCCAAGGCCCGTCCTACGGAGCGGCAATGCCCGGGCTCGATCCGGGAACGGGCAATGCCCTCCAGAAAGGTGACGAGTGCGGCCGGGCGGTCCGCCAAGCGGCCTAGCGCGTTGCCCTTGCGATCGTGGAGCGGTACCGGACAGGGGATTCCCTGACTGCTGAGATGGTCCATCAGGTCAAGGAAGTACGGCAGGTCGCCTTCCGCTACCCGTTTCTCGTAAAGCGTGAGGATGTATCGACCCGAGCTTGTAAACAGGAGATAGTTAGTGTTCTCCACGCCATCTGCGATTCCGACGTAGGTTTCCAGGGACCCGATGTCGTAAGCAGCTATGAAGGCCCTAACCTGGTCCGCGTTTACTTGTGTGTAGACCGCCATGTTTCTGCCGCGAAGTCCGGGGGAGCGCTCAGTCAGCGACACGGGACCGGAGTGTATGGCATTCGTCTGGGGAACGACGTCGGTCTCCATTGCCGGCAGAGCGACGGCGGGCGTGGTATGCGTTTACCCTTCGCGCTATGCGGGCCGGCCCGTTTCCGGGGCCCTCTCAGTGCTGATCCGTTGTGCAGCCAGTCGCTGCCGCAGGCAGCTAGGGTGGGCGGCGGTTGGCAGCGCGGAACTTGTCGCGAGCCGGTACGCTGCGGCGAGGTGCTGGTACAGGACTGGGGGCAGATTGGCGTGCCATTACAACAGTCGCAGCGCCTGGTCGCGGGTGGCGGGGGCGAGCCTCCCGTGTGTGCTCTTCCTCGAGATGGCTTGAGCCAGGGAGTTTGACAGTGGCCCGCGTCGCTTACGTGGACGGACACTATTCCGACCTGACTGGAGCTGTGGTCTCCGTCGAAGATCGCGGGCTGCAGTTCGCCGACAGCGTCTACGAGGTGATTGCGCTGGTCGCTGGGAGACTGGTTGACCTTGACCAGCATCTTGCGCGGTTGGCGCGATCCGGGAGCGGATTAGGGCTGCCGGCGGCGATGACCGACGCGGGCCTGCGCGTCGTGCTGAGTGAGGTGGTACGGCGCAACCGGCTGCGGGACGGGCTCCTCTACTTGCAGGTCACCCGCGGGCAGGCACCGCGGAACCACGCGTTCCCGGCTGAACCACGGGCCTCGCTGATGGTGACGCTGCGCTCCTGGACACCGTTCCCCAGGACGCTGGCCTCGGGCGTGGCAGTGGTTTCCGCCGACGATCTTCGCTGGCAGCGGTGCGATCTCAAGACGACCGGCCTGCTCCCGAACGTTCTGGCCAAACAGCGTGCCCAGGAAGCCGGCGCATTTGAGTGCTGGATGGTCAAAGACGGAGTGGTGACGGAAGGCGCGTCGTCCAATGCCTGGATTGTGCTGGATGGGTCAGTCCACACGCATCCACTGAGTCATGATGTGCTGGGCGGTATCACCCGTGAGGTGCTTCTGGAGCTTGCCGCCGCGAACGACATAGAGATCCTGGAGGAGCCCTTCCGCCTGACCGATGTCAGAAGTGCCGAGGAGGCGTTTCTGACCAGTACGTCGTCGTTCGTCGTGCCGGTTATTTCAATTGACGGCAACGAGATTGGAGACGGCGTTCCGGGTCCGGTCACTCGTCGCCTGCGGGAACTCTACCGGGACCACGTGTATGGCCCGGCCGGCTGATCCGCCAGCCGGGCCCGATGCGGTTTGTCGTCAGGCGGTCGCGACCGCCGGAATCGGGTCGAAGTCGCCCCCAAGTACCACCGCCGGGTCTGCCCCCATCCAGTTCCCGACCGCGCTGGAGTACACCCTGCGGAAGTCGGTCGTGTGAAGCAGGTTTCCGTCGTCTAGCTCGGTCAGGCTAGGCGGTGTCCCGTATTGGCCGCCGGCCACTGGCGCGCCGGCGAGGAACACCGGAGTGGCAGTCCCATGGTCGGTGCCCAGGGAGATGTTCTCGGGCACACGGCGTCCGAATTCCGTAAACACCAGCATGAGCACATCGTCGCTGCGGCCGATTCGTTCGACGTCATCCACGAAGCCGCGAATCGCGTCTGTTGCATAGGCCAGAAGCCGCGCATGGACGTCCACTTGGTGGACATGGGTGTCAAAGGAGTTGCCGCGGTACCCGCAGTAGTAGAAACGAGCGGGCATCCTGGCATCGATTAGCGACACGATTTTCCGCAGGTCTTGCGCGAGCCCGATGTTGATGCCGTAGTCGACATCACTCTGATAGGCATTCCATGCCTCGCGAACGAGCATTGCCGACTGGCGTGCGTCCCGTGCGCTCCGGCTCAGGAACGCCAGATTGGATTCGGAAGCCCCGGGGTCTCCGATCAGCTCGTCGAACATCGGTTGCTGCTCGTAAACGCCGTCTCTCCGGAAGGTTTCCGGCTGGTCGAACACGAGCGCCGGGTGCACCGGATTCCGCACCGCCTGCGACGGACGCTCGTCCACATTGATGATGTAGTCGCGCTGCGGGGTCGGACTGAGGTTTGCTGCGGCACGCCCCACCCATCCGGAAGACTCGCCGCTGTTGGGTGCTGCCGAGTGCCAGTAGCTCATGGAGATGAAATGCGAAAAGCTTGGCTGGTCGTAGCCGCATCCGTGAACGATCGCGAGTTCTCCCCGGTCGTACAGCTCGGCCAGACCCTTGCACGAAGGATGGAAGCCGAAATGGTCGTCGATGGTGCGAAGGTTGCCGGCCGGGATCCCGATTCTGGGTCTCGCGTTGTAGTAGGCGTCATCGCCGTACGGTACGACGGTGTTCAGCCCGTCATTCCCGCCGGTGAGTTCGACCACGACCAGAATTCGCCCTTCGCGGTCCAGCGCAGCTTGGTCGCCGACGTCGGTGGTCACGTCGGAGGCGGCGAGGGCCTGCTGGAACACCGGCGGCACGCCGAACGCGCCGAGCCCCGCAGCGCCGGCTGCGGACATGAAGTGACGACGAGACAGGCGCCGAATTGGGGAGAAGTTCATGATAGCTGGTATTCCGGGGTGCTGAGTACGAGGTGCACGAGAAGACGGAGAGGTTCACGGATCCATGACGTTGCTTCCGCAAGTGATGCACCTGCGAGCTCGTCGTCCAGGAACTGAACCAATGCCAGTCGGTCCGCCTCGGCGAGTGGACGGCGCAGCAGCCGCTGGCAGAGCGAATCCACGACTTCTTCCGAGGTCTCCAGCCCATCCAGCAGGGTCAGGACGTCCAGTTGAGCGGCATCGTCCGTGGCGGGTTTGACGACGCGCATGGCTTCAGAGTGGCCATGCCAGGAGGCGTAGCGCGTATTGTACGCTTCGTCGGACGCCGCCATCTCCATCGCCATGGACTCGCCTTGCACCGTAGCCTGGGTGATCTCCGCGCCCGCGGCGATCTTCGCCCCGACCTTGACCAGCGTGTCGGAATAGAGCGGATCCGGCGATCGGAACGCGAACATGTCGGGGAACAGGAGCTGGCGGCCGAAATTCCCGCGGTCGAGCAGGGTGGCAGAGGTAATCCAGGCGCGGCCGCCGGCCCATCCGGCGACATTGGGAGGCTCAAACAGCCGCTGTCCCAGCCGCTCCGTGGTCACGTGAAAGTCGGGCACGCCGGGCAATCCGGCGAGACCGAGTTTGCGGTACGTGCCCACCACCATTTGCACAGGGCTCTTGATCAGGCTCCCGACGGAAGCCGGGGCGTAAAAGTCCCGGCTCAGGAAGATCGTCCGCAGTAAGCCTGCCGTGTCGTAGTCACTTTCTCGGTACGCATTCGCCAAGGCGTCGATGACTGCTTCGCTCCCGCGGTCACGCACGAAGTAGCGATACATCTTCCCGGCGAGGAATCGCGCGGTTGCTGGCTGCTGGAGGATCAGGTCGATGATGTCGTAGCCGTCGAAATTGCCGGTGTGACCAAGGAACGTCTTCGGGTCGGTGTCGTGCTGGTCGGCATTGACGACGAAGGAAAGCGTGCGAGGGTCGTGCGTCCAGCCCGTGAACGCGCGGGCCGCTTCCCGAATGTCCGCTTCCGTGTAGTTGCCCGGGCCCAGCGTGAAGAGCTCAAGGATTTCGCGGGCGAAGTTCTCGTTTGGATTGCCCCGCACGTTCTGTCCGGCGTCCAGGTAGACCAGCATCGCCGGGTCGGTGGCAACGCCGCGAAGCAGGTCGCGCAGGGATCCCTTGCCCTTGGCGTGGAACAGCTCGAGCTGCTGCAGCATCTTCCGGTAGTCGCGGACCTTGACATTCCCGGTGGCGAAATGCCCGTGCCAAAACAGTGCGAGTTTTTCCTGCAGCGGCCGCTCGGTGAGCACCATCCGCTCGCCCCACCACCGTGACAGCCGCCTGATTTCCAGGCGATCGGCATTCAGGATGTAGAAAAACGCATTCACGACCGGCTGCAGCGGCCGCGATCCTCCGGGCTTGATCTTCACGCCCAAGGTCTCGCCGTCACGGCGGGCGTCGCGCACCGCCTGCGCACGGCTTCGTGGCACTTCGATCATGCCCGCCCGAAAGATGTCGGAATGGTCGAAGTCCTGCAGGCGGTCGTTTGGCACGCGGTCCCAATCGATCAGGAATGAGACTGCGTCTTCCGGGCTCAACGCCGCGAGGCGTGCCACGTCTTCGGGAGTGCCACCGAAACCCGCTCGCTCCAAGAGGTGAGCGGCGTGCTCGTAGTTCCACTCCGATGCTGTAATCGGAGCGAGATCCCCCTCCCACTGGGTCATGGCTGCACGGTCGCCGGCACTTCCTGTCGCAGCGATCGCCACCCCCCCGAAGATTGCCGCAAAGGCCAAGAATATTCGCGTCATGATGCCCATTTCCCTGGAAGAGCTTCCGTGCAGACTATAGCAGCAGCACTCAAGCCAAGACGGTGCCGCAATTCGGGTGACCGACGCACAAAGTGGCGGAACGAGCTTGAAGTTGAATACGCTGATGGTGCCAGCCGGGCCGCCGTTGGGCGCAAGGTTCGGTGCGTTCTATCCGGGTTCGTCTTGGTCATCGATCGTCTTGCCCGCCACACTCACGTGCCGCTTGGACCGAGTACAGGAGACATCAATTGGACATCAGACGCGTCGTTCCGAACATCACGTCCGATCGGCTTGAAGAGAGCCGAGCGTTCTACACGGAATTCCTCGGCTTCGAGGTGGCAATGGACCTGGATTGGATCGTGACGCTGGCGTCGCCGAGCCATCCGGCGGCGCAGGTCAGCCTGCTGCAAGGTACCCGGTCGGACGCCGGGCACGACGGGATGAGCGTGTCCGTCGAGGTCGCGGACGTTGACGAAGTCTACGCTGACGCGGAGTCACGAGGCATTAGGGTTGAATATCCGTTGACGGACGAACCATGGGGAGTCCGCCGCTTCCAGGTCATCGATCCGAACGGCGTACTCATCAACATCCTGAGCCATACCGAGTGACGTGCTCCGGAAGGAGCCACCGCCGCCCGGAATGACCTGCAACCGGAATCCCGTTGTTCGCGGTAGTCGGAGATTTTTTGGCAGCTTGCTCAGTGCTCGTTGGTCTGGAACGGCGCGACTGCCTGCTTCCCGGAACCAACAGCTTGATTGCGCGGGACTCGTGTAGTCTTGTAACGAATCGCCATAATTTCGGTGCAACTGATCACTCGTTGGACTAAGGAATCACATGGCAACGCAGTCGTCTCTGTTCCCGGCCCCGCGGCATGATCACAGTGCGTGCATAGCGACTGGCCTCGCCCGGGCCGAGGAAATATGCCAGGACCGACAAGAACGGTTCACCGAAAACCGCCGGCAAGTGCTGGAGCTCTTGCTCGCGGAACACCGCTCAGCCGGGGCCTACGACATCCTCGAGCGGTTCGACTGGAAGGGCCGCAAGCCGGCGCCGGTGCAAATCTACCGTGCGTTGTCCTTCCTCGAGACCATGGGCCTCGTCCATCGGGTCGCAAGTCAGAACGCCTATGTCGCTTGCAGCAGTAGGGGAGAGGGGCACGGCACATTCCTGCTGGTGTGTGAGCAGTGTCGGATAGTCGCCGAGCCGAGCGCTGCCGGATTGAGCCGTGCCGTGAAGGAACTGGCCGGCAATTCCGGTTTTGAGCCCCGCGCTCACATCCTAGAAGTCATTGGCCGGTGCCCGGATTGCGTTGCGACTGGGGATACCTGAGACGGTTCAGCTGGGCCTGATGCCCTTGCTGATCGGCTGCACGGGCGTGCTACGAAAACGCAGGCCGAATTCGGGCTGAGCCTCCGAACAGCCCCGCCGATCTTCCGGCCTGGCAGTCCAGGCGCCGGTCCGGGCGCGAACCGCAATCGGGCTCAGACGACTCCAGCCCATCGCCTGCCCGAGCGGCAGGCTGCTTGCTGCGTTGCATCAGTAGAGTTCGATGCTCATCGCCTCCATGGTATACCCGGCGTCGCCGACTTCGTTGAGGTGTGCCTGCGTGGTGATCACACCGGTGACCCATACCGGTTTGAATACGTTTGTCATCGGGTAAGAGTCCTCGGTCGTCACATAGACGATTTGGTTCGCGGGCGGTGGGGGCACATGAATGCATGCGCCGAAGTACGGGACGAGCAGAAACTCCCAGATCGCCATGTGCTCGAATTCCAGAGGCACCATGTATCCGGGAATCCGGATCCGCTGGCCATCGAGCTCCGCGACAACCGGCGCCGAGCGGGCAGCTTCGCGATAGGCTTCAAGCAGTTCTAAGGCTCGATCGCTCCCGTCGGAAAGGTCTTGCAAGTCCTCGCCCCCTAGGGATTCGAGGTCGGCACGCGGATCCCAGCCACTTGGAATGAGATCCTCCCATCCGAGTTCCCGCGCCGAATCCGGCGTTGCCGCGACAGGGCTGCTCGACGCCAGCGCAGCGCAGAGTGCGGCCGCGGTCAAGGCCGCCGGCAGGGCCCCGGCTTTGCGGGCCTGTCTTGTCAACATGGTCAAATCCTCATCGAAAGGCCGTCGGCGAGCGACAGCCGGTAGGCGCGGATCGCTGGCACGGCGCCGGCTGCGGTGCCCGCCGCGACGACGGCGGCGATGATCCACCAGTCTCCGGGTCCAGGTAGCGCAATCGGCAAGTGCAGGCCGAACTCGCGCGCGACGATCGGTTGGCCGATCAGCAGCGCGACGTAGAGCAGTACCACTCCGGCGGCCGCCCCTACCAGAGCAAACACCAACGCCTCGCTCATGAACAGAGCGAACACATGCAAGGGCCTGGCTCCGACGGATCGAAGCACCGCCATTTCCCGCCGTCGCGCTTCAAGGCTCGAGAGAATGACGGTTAGCATTCCGAGCAGCCCGGTCGCTACCACCATGGCGGAAACAAAGCGAAGCAGGTTCTCGGCGACACTCATCAGATCCCACAACTCCTGCAGGGCAACGCCGGGAATGATCGCCAGGACTGGCTCCTCGCTGTACTCGTTGATTCTACGCTGAACGTCAAAGATGGCGATCTTGCGGTCGAGCCCAACCAGGAAGGCGGTGATCGTCTTCGGCGTGAGGTCCATGCCGCGCGCCTCATCGGCCGTGATCGTGAGCCCGGGCATCGGCGCTCCAGCCCTCCAGTCGACATGCATCGCAGTGAAGCCTTGCACGCTGACATGCACGGTGCGATCGACCGGCGTGCCCGTCGGCCGGAGAATCCCGGCCACGCGAAACGGTTTGTCATCGTGTTCCACGAAGCTCACGGCGCCCGCACCGTGGGAGACAACGATCCTGTCATCGAGCGCATAACCCAGCCGGTTCGCGACTTCCGCTCCGAGCACTGCGTCGAAGACGTCGACGAACGACCCGCCGCTGCTGAATTGGAGGGTTTCGGTGCGGGCGTACCGATAATGCTCGAAATAAGCGCTCGACGTTCCCATCACCCGGAAACCGCGGTGCGAGTCCCCCAGCGAAATCGGCACCGTCCAAAGGACCCGGGGGAAACTCCCGATGTCCTGGTAGGTCTCCCAGGAGATGTTGTTCGTGGCGTTGCCGATGCGAAAGACCGAGTAGAGAAGCAGCTGGATCGCGCCGCTGCGGGCCCCGACGACAAGGTCGGTGCCGGAAATGGTATTGGCGAAGGCGCCACGAGCGTCGCGCCGCACTTTTTCCACGCCCAGCAGCATGGCCACACTGATCGCGATTGCGAGCAGGGTCAGCCCAGCTGTAACGCGACGGCTGAATACGCTCCGCAGTGCGAGTCGAACCATCGCCATCGGTCGTCCTAGGCCGGGGAACCCATCACTTTGTCAAAACTCGCGCGGGTGCCGGCCGACCAGCGGGGCAGGCCCGGTCCCGAGGTCGGCCGCGCATTCCCCGCTTGTGTGCCGAAGACCGATGCATGACAGCAGTTCAAGGCGCTTGTCCGGGCATGCCGGTGCCGTTTCGATTCAGCTCGTCGAGTGAAATCCGGCGGTCGAACAGCGCGCCCAGGCGCGTATCGTGGCTCGCGAACAAAAGCGACACCCCGGCCTCGTCGCACTGCTCCGACAAGACCTGGAGAAAGCGTTTGCGGGTGCCCTCGTCGAGCGCGGAGGTGGGCTCGTCAGCCATGATCAACTCTGGCGCTCCGATCAGTGCCCGCGCGATGGCAACGCGCTGTTGCTGGCCGATGCTGAGTTCGGTAACCGGGCGCGCCAGCAGCTCGGCTGGTTCCAGTCCGAGGCGGACCAGGAGGCGTCGCGCCTCTGCTTCGGGCGATCCGGATCGTGTCTGGGCCCGCTCGAAGCGCCGGTGAGAGAATCGGCAAGGCAGCACGACATTGTCCATCATCGATAGGTAGGGCACCAGATTGAACATCTGGAACACGAAACCTATGTGGTCGGCCCGGAATCTGTCCCGCCGGGCCGCCGGCATCCGGGAAATGTCTGCTTGAAGAACCCGTACCGTTCCTTCTCGCGGGCTTACGACCCCGCCCAGCAGGCTGAACAACGTGCTCTTGCCGCTGCCGCTCGGGCCTTCGATGAATACGCGCTCCCCTGCGGTGATTTCCAGCCGCGTAATGTCGAGGATGTCTCGCTGGCCGGTCTTCCAAGCAAACCGTACGCGATCGATCTCGACGATCATCCTTGGCTCCGCTCCCGGGCTCTCACCGACGATCTCAGGCCGGATTCACCAAATCGGCTCTGCCGCCGGTTTCCACCGCACCGGGGACGTGGTTCCATGATGATCATTTTGCCGCGCTTGGCGAACTTTTTGCGGTCGCGCGCAGGGCCGCGACAGCACACTGCCAACCGGTTGTATCGACCCGAGAACATGGGATTCGCCGCCAGCGTTGACGGCGACGGCTAAACGTGCCGAATGTTCCTGGGGCCGCGTTCAGGCGTCCCTGCCTCAGGGTGCCAGCGCGACGGCAGTCGAATCCGGATGCAGATCGGTTGCCGACTGCGCAGTTGGCGTTACCACGCGCGCGCTGATCTCTTCAACGTCATGCAGGTGCTCGAACACGCGAACGTCAACCTGGCTGAGCTGCTCGGGCGCATTACAACGGAAACGATAGGTTGCGCGAAGCTCTGAATGCTCCTCCTCGCCAGCAGCCGTCTCACTCCCTTCGTCCTCATGCGCTGCATGCTCGTCGTCGTGCGCTTCGTGCTCGTCGTCGTGCGCTTCGTGCTCGTCGTCGTGCGCTGCGTGCTCATCCGCTTCGTGGTCGCCTTCGTCATGATGGTGTTCGTCGGACAAACTGACGATATCGGCGGCAGCCTCTTCAATGGCGCAGTCTGCATCTGCAGATAGCGCGAACAGCGAGCCCCCGTTCCGGAGGGGTTCGAGCGCCCGCCGCACGGCTTCGTGCTCGGCATCGTCTCGCGGAGCGTGCTCAAATCCGACTACGTTCACGGCGGGAATACGAAGCTCGATCAACGCCTGATCGCCTTCGACGACGATATCGAGCGTTCCGTGTCCGTGCGCATGGGCATCGTGCTCGCGATGCTCATGTTCCGCTGCCAGAGCGACAGGCGCAAGGAAGATGGGAACGGATGCCGCGGCTAGCCGCCAGCCGCGGAAGGAATGTCGTTTCTGATTCGATATCACTTGATCTTCTCCACACTCAGGCTGATAAATCGACTCCAGCTTTCATGGAGGAACGATATAGTATTACACCGTGCGGACGGTGCCTACTCCGCGGCTCCCAGAGGGACATCTGGTACGCGCCGACCGGGTTGCAGGCGCGAAACCGGGACTTCCGTGCCACTCGATCGAGAAGGTTTGGCTGTCCGCCATCTTCCGGCGGCAGGTGGCGCGGCTGCCGCCCGGGGGCGGCAACGCCGTCGAAACGGCGCGCAGGCATGTCGGTCGCGTGCATTCCAGCTGGAGCCGACCTGGGATCTCTCGACTGCCGGCTGGTCGCCTCAAATTGGTATCGGATGGGATGGTGGTTCTGCCTTCAGCTGCCTGAGATTCAATGGTTTGCATATTGGCTGGGAGAGGCCGCAAGACTTAGCAGAGATGGCATAACCTCCTTATTGGCATAACAAAAGAGAGGCCTTCCGACTTTGACGGGATTCTGCGCCCCACCTACTATGGAAGCACGGCCATCGGCCCCCGATTCGCAGGAGGAATCATGAGACTGGCACTGGGCGCAGCCCTCGTTGCGATACTTGCGATTGGTACGGCAGCGGCGGACGAGATCGATTCCCGCGAGTTTGCGGTTGTCGGTACGTGGGGCAACCTCACCAATTGGAGCCTGCATGAAAGCAGGCTTTGGGGCGACGTGCTGCCGACGGCATCCGATGGGAAGATCACCGCGAACGCCAAGCCTTACACCGAGCTGGGCCTCTCAGGCTACGAGGTCGTCAAGCTGCTCAAGCTTGGTGCCTACGACGCTGTCCACGCGCTGACAACCTACACGAGCCAGGACAGCCCTGCCCTGGAAGGCATTGACCTTGCTGGCGTTTTCCAGGACATGGATACGTATCGCAGGGCGCTGCAAGCCTACCGGCCGATCATCGAGCGCGAGCTCAAGAACAAGTACGACGCCGAGCTCGTCATGCTCTACACGTTTCCGAGCCAGATGCTCTGGTGCAAGCTTGGCGACGCCGAGGACGGCTCGCTCGCGAGTCTGGCCGGGAAGAAGATCCGAACCTATTCCACTTCCCTTGGCGACTTTATCGAGGGGCTCGGGGCGTCAGCGGTGACACTGTCCTTCGCCGAGGTCGTACCGGCGCTGCAAAAGGGTGTTGCGGACTGCGGCATCACGGGCACCGGGCCCGCTTACAACGCCAAGTGGTGGCAGGTGGTGACACACAACATTCAGATCCGCCTCGGCTACGCGGCGACGTTCATGGCGGTGAACGGTGATACCTGGAGTTCACTCAGCGAGGCTACCCGGACGGTGATCCGCGAGAGCGCCGCCAGGGTTGAGAACGAGATTTGGGATTCGATCAAGCAGCTGGACAAGACAGCGCTGGCGTGCAATGCGTTTGGACCCTGCCCGTGGGGCGAGGTGGGCGGCATGACCCCGGTTGCCCCGTCTTCGGCTGACCAGGCCATGCTGAAGGACATTGTTGAGAATTTCGTCCTCAAGCGCTTCGCTGAGCGCTGCGGCCGGGCCTGCGCCGAAGAATGGAACGCCACCATGGGCGACATCGCCGGGTTGAAGGCACCACTTTGATCGCGAAGCAGTACACGGCACCGGGTACCATCTAAGCAATTCGCGGGCTCCACGGACGGTAGCGCCGATTGGAACTGCTCGCCTACATCCACCGGTTGCTTGAACGGCTTGCACTCTGGGCGGTCTGGGCCGGGGGGGCTGCGCTCCTGCTGTCGGCGGTGATGGTCACCATCGACGTGCTCTGCCGCAAGTACCTGAACGTGACCATGTCGGGCTCAGACGAGATCACCGGCTACGTATTTGCCGGCGCCACGACGTGGGCCTATGCGTACTGCCTGCTACATCGCTCGAACATTCGAATCGATGCGCTGTACAACCTCTTGCCGCTGTTCCTGCGCGCCGCTCTGGACATCGTCGGGTTGCTGGCGCTGCTGATCTTCATCGGCTTTCTGTCCTCCAAAGCCGTGACCGTGTTCACCGAGTCATGGGTGAACAATTCGGTCTCGGTCACGACGCTGACCACGCCCTTGTGGATTCCGCAGCTGGTGTGGCTGGCCGGATTGATCTTCTTCAACGTCACGCTCATTTTCGTGCTCCTCTACACGGCATGCTCCTTTGTGGTGCATGGCCCGGCCTCGGTCCAGCGGCTCGCCGGGACCCGGAGCGTCCAGGAAGAGATCACCGAAGAGACCCATAGCCTCACGGAACCGGAACGGTGATCCGGCGCGGCCTGGGAGTGCGAGGAGTGGCCCGGGCAGACTGGCCGACGGCGAGCGTCTCTGCCGGGGCGCGGGCAATGGGCTGCTGTTCCGCGGCAGCCTTCGGGCGTGGCAAGAGGGCCCTGTAGATGGCTGCTTGGGCGTTCGTCGCGACTTTGGGGCTGGTGCTGGTTGCCGTGCCGGTGGCCGCGGTCCTGGGCCTCCTTTCGATGGGGCTCGACGAGATCTACATGGGCGGGCGGCTGTCCCGTGCCATGGGTGAATTCGTCTGGGACAAACAGAAGGAGTTCATTCTCGTCGCCATCCCAATGTTCATCCTCCTCGGCGAGATCATGCTGCGCGCCGGCATCGCCCGGAGGATGTACAACGCGGTGGCGCAGTGGCTCAGCTGGCTTCCGGGCGGGCTGATGCATGCGAACATCGGCTCGTGCGCAATCTTCGCCGCCTCGTCCGGCTCTTCGGTGGCGACCGCCGCCACCATCGGTACGGTGGCTTATCCGGAAATCGAAAAACGGAAGTACCACGAAGGGTTGTTCCTCGGATCACTCGCCGCCGGCGGCACGCTCGGCATCCTGATCCCCCCGTCAATCAACCTGATCATCTACGGCCTGATCACCGACACGTCGGTTCCCGAACTCTACATGGCGGGCTTTGTGCCGGGCCTGATCCTTTCCAGCCTCTTTATCCTGATCATCGTTGCAGCCTGCGTTTCGCGGCCCGCCTGGGCGGGTGCCAAGCCAAGGACAAGCTGGTCAGAGAGAACTCGCGCGCTACAGGACCTGTTACCCCCGATTTTTCTGTTTGCCGCCGTGGTCGGCTCGATTTACGCCGGGATCGCCACGCCGACCGAAGCGGCGTCCATTGGTGTGGTCTTTGCGCTGCTGCTGGCCGCCTGGACCCGCTCCCTGAATCTCAGGATGCTGCGGGAGGCCTTCGAGGGAACCATGCGGACGACCGCGGTGATCATGCTGATCATTCTCGCGGCCGTGTTTCTGAATTTCGTGCTCGGCTTTATCGGCGTCACGCAGGCGCTGATCAACTTCATCGGCGAACTCGGCTGGACACCCCTGCAGACCATGATCGTGCTGGTGGTGTTCTACCTGATCCTCGGCATGTTCATGGAAACGCTGTCGATGCTGCTTACCACTGTCCCGGTGGTGTTCCCCCTGATCGTGCAGTTGGGGTACGACCCCGTGTGGTTCGGGATCCTGATCACGGTGCTGATGGAAACTGCGCTGATCACGCCGCCGATCGGGGTCAATCTCTATGTCGTACACGGGATCCGGTTGCGGGGTGGCAAGTTCAACGATGTCGCCTGGGGAGCGCTCCCCTTCGTGCTCATGATGATTGCCATGGTGGCGCTGCTGCTGGCCTTTCCGCAGCTCGCGCTCTGGCTACCGGAACAAATCTATTGACCTCGGCCCGGCCCCGTGGGTTCCGTTCAGACGTGCTGTCGTTCCAGGAAGCCCTTGGCGACGGCTGCACATTGGGTGCCGTGCGACAAGGGCAACCCGTGTTTCGAATGCGCAAACACCTGCAGCTCCGCGTTCGGGAGCTTGCGCCGCATCTCGGCCATCAGATCAAGCGCTATGAATGGGCTTGCTTCTGGTGCCAGCAGCAGGGTGGGAAGTTTGATTGACTCTAGGTCGTCCATGAAATCGGCGTGTAGCAACAGATCGGCAAGCGCCAGATTGACCTCCATCGAGCTGTCTTCATGGACCGCCCTGAACCATTCGCGGACATGGGGATCTAGGGAATCCGGATAGAAACGCCATTCCATCATCTGGCGAGCCCAGCCCGCCGCGCCGTCACCATCGGCGATCGCTTTCCAGCCGTCGACGTTGCGAATCAAGCCGCCGCGTGCCGCGGCATTTGACAGGATGAGGCTGTGCAGGCGCTCCTGGGCGCGGAGGGCCAACGCGATTCCCACCGTGCCGCCCATGGATTCGCCGACAAAATGAAACTTTTCCGCGCCTGCGGCATCAGCGACCGCCAGGACGTCGTCGGTGAGCGATTCGAACGTGAACGTGAAACCCTGGCCGGCTGCCGAGGAGCCGCCGTATCCCCGCGTATCGAAGCGGACGATGCGGTAGCGGTCGGAGAGCGCCGACAGCCAAGGCGACCAGAGGTGCAGGTTGGCGGCAACGCCGTGGTGGAACAGCACCGTTTCCGGCGGTCCCGCCCACGGCGGAACGGCTTCCAGAACCTGGTAGTGCAAGTCGCCGGTCGGCGTCGTGGCAATGGGCATGGGAGACCTCACTCATCGGAACCATCGTTCCGACACTATTTCTTCTGAACCGTCTCGAGAAACGTGAACACCTTCCAGAGATCCTCCTCGGGCATCACGTCACGCCAAGGGGGCATGCCCTTGTTGGGGCGTCCGTCGAGCGCGGTCGTCAAGAACACTTCGGCGACCTTCTTGCCATAGCGCAACGTCAGGCGCCGAAGGTCGCGCGGCCGCTCACCCTGAATCGCGTTGGGCCCGTGGCAATGCGAGCAATGCACGTTGAACTTTGTCCGCCCCTCGGCCTGAATGTCCTCCTGCCCGGAAAACGGATTGCTGAACATGAGCTTGCCAGGCGCCGCGTCCGAGCCATCCGATTCCTGGGCTGCTGCCGGACTACCGGACAACCCGACGAGGACGATGATCCCGGCGGCGATCACCGGGCGGCAACTGAGGGAAACCGGAGCGATGAGGGTCATGACACGTCTGCGCCGCTGAATCGGGTTAGTTCCCCTCCGGCGAGGCCGGGCCTGATCCCCTGCCCTCGCCGCAGAGGCAGCTGGCCAGACGCCGGAGGCGGTGCTGCTGCATCCCGCCTCCGATGTCCGAACGGCTCAGGAGCCGTGCAGCTTGAAGACGATCAGGGCGCCTCCCGGGGGTGTGGCGCTCGTGACCTCCTCACCCATGGTGCCGAGGAAGGACGGCGGTCCCACGAGTCGGCCACTGACCACGGCCAGGTACTGCTCGCCGTCGATCTCGTAGGTGATCGGTCCTTGGTTCACGCCCGAACCAGCCCGAAACCGCCAGAGAATGTCACCGGACGTCGCGTCGACCGCTTTCACGATCCCGCGCGCGTTTCCGTAGAAGACCAGGTTGCCGGCGGTGGTAAGCGTGCCGCCCATCATGACCAGATCTTCCTTGATTCCCCAGACCTTCTGCTGGTTTACCGGATCCCACGCTGCGAGTTCGGTCAGGTATCCACCCTCGCCGCGCACGTCCAGGTTGAACTCCTGCGCGAGATAGAAAGTCCCCTTCACGAACTCCTGCTCGCGATTGACCAGATCCATGCAGTAGTTGTTGGTCGGGATGTACACGAGACCGGTATTCGGGTTGTACGACATCGGCTGCCAGTTCTTGCCGCCGAAGATGTTCGGGCAGATGTTGCGAGCCCACTCATCGAGTTTCGGTCGATATGTCGGGTTCTCGACCGGCATGCCGGTCTCGAGGTTGACGTCGGTCGCCCAGTTGACCTCGACGAAAGTCTCGGCCGAGAGGAGGACCCCGTTCTCCCGGTTCAGCACGTAGAAGAAGCCGTTGCGGTCGGCCTTCAGCAAGGCGGGAACCTCAAGGCCGCCGATCGTGAGATCGACTAGTACCGCCTCATTGACGCCGTCGTAGTCCCAGACGTCGGAAGGCGTCATCTGGTAACCCCAGACGATCTCGCCGTTCTCGGGGTTGAACGCGAGTTGAGCCGCGGTCCAGAGATTCGTGTACAGCCCGATGTCGGACGAGTCGTTTCCACGCGTGTGCCCGCCCCATGGAGCTGCATTCGAGGTTCCGTAGAAAATTAGGTTGCGTTCCGGGTCGTACGAACCGAGGTACCACGGGGTGCCGCCACCGGTCTTCCACGAGTCGCCCTTCCAGGTCTCATTGCCGGGCTCGCCGGGACCAGGGATGATGTCGGTGCGCCAGGCAAGTTCACCGGTGTCCTGGTGGTACGCCTGGAGCGTTCCACGAACCCCGTACTCACCGCCTGACAGACCCGTGATGATCAGACCGCCGACGGGAAGCGGCGGCGAGGTGAGCGAGAAGCCGTCCGCGTAGGGACGCACTTCCGTTTTCCAGAGTTCCTCGCCGGTGTTGGCGTCCAGCGCGACAAGCATGGCGTCAAGCCGGCCGAAGAAGATTCGGCCGTTGGAATAGGCGATTCCCCGGTTAGCGTGGCCGCAGCACACGATCGAGTGGTAGTCTGGAGGCATTTCGGGCTGGTGGGTCCAGATCGTCTCCCCGGTCTTGGCGTTAAGGGCGAACACGTAGGCTGGACCCGCCGATGTCGCGAGATACATCACCCCGTCTATCACTAGCGGGGTTGCTTCCTGCGAGTGGGTGCTGCCCAACGACTGGATCCAGGCGACACTCAGCTGGTCGACGTTGGAAGTGTTGATCTGATCGAGCGAGCTATACCGCGTGTTCGCGAAGTCGCCGCCGGCGACCCTCCATTCCTTGCCGGACTCGGCGAGACTCGAACCCGCAAACAAGGAGAGCGCGGCGCCGATCGCACCGGCCACCATCCAGCGGCTTCTCAAACCTGAGACATGCATTGCATTTCCTCCCATGAACGGCGTACCGACTTCCGGCTGCGCTGCATGGCGTACCGGATGCGCACGCCCGTTCGGCCAGCTGACCAGCCCCTGTCTCCGCTGAAGCATCCAGCGAGACAAACACTTTACCTGGCCGCTCAGCGATACTAGGTGGGCCGGACCAAGAGCGTCAAAACAGGAACTAACTGCCGTGCAGTGTTGCCACTTCCGGGGCCGTGCGGGGCGGTTTTGGGCCGCAGTGGGGACACGTGTACGGCGTTCACGGGCTACCAGTGCGCGTGGCTGTTCGCTGTTAACCGTGCTGAGCACATGTACGAAATCGAACCCGCAGTGGCATAGGCGTGCGTGACCGATCGGTGCGATGCCGAGCGGCACAGGGGAGAGGCGAAAGAAAACGGGATCGGGTCGAGCAAGATCGGTGGGTCATCCTCGGCAAGCTCGGAGTTCCTTCCCCGATTGCCCGTATCGTGCTGAGGAACCCCGGTTCCTGGCTCCCAGGACGTGTTCTTGCGTCATGATCGGGACTCGGCCGCGGTCAATCCACCCATTCAGGCCGATTTGTTACTCAGACGTATGTTTCGCTTACGATTTGCGTACAAGTCGGAGTGACTCGTCGTCCGCTGCCGCGATAGACTGGATCAGTTTCCAGGCAGAATCTTCCAAGACGTCTTGATAAGCGTGCTCGGCATAGTCGCTGCTGCTTTCAGGTTTCGTGTCGAAGAAATCGTTCCAGCCTCTCCACTGGCCGCCCAACGCGCGGTACACGAATTCCGGGTGTAGCGGCATTGCCTCGTCAATGGTCTGGTGCTTATCCGTTCCTCGCGTTAGCCGTTCTCGACAAGTCTCATCAATAACTGGCACTACGCATTCGAGGATCCTTCGGTTGACGCTCGCTCGTTCCGCTGCACTGAGCTCCAGTTCATCAAGAGAGGTACCAAAAATCCCTGCGACTTTGTCGGCAAAGGTCTTGCCAGGTTTGCCGTTGTCTCGGCTCGACATCGACGGGGCTCCTCCTAGTGGGCGTTGCGCAGCCGTGCCGGTGCGGCAAACGACCCGGTGCAGTGAGTGCACCGGGGGAATTTGGTCAACCTTCCTGCCACTCATTCCAAGGCCGTACGATTACCCGCTTTGTGGGCTGATGTGGCGGAGGGCTAGCCGTTCCGGCTGGCTGAGCTGGTTGGGGTTTTACCAGCACTTCTCACAACATTTCACGCGCAAAAAACGGGCCAGGTTGCAGCCGTTTTCGCAGCGCATTTTCGTGGCCATCCGGCGGATCAAAAAACCAATGCCAAACCCTCGGAAATCCAGGGTCGTTCCCTGCATCCGCAGACGTGCTGACGACCAGCCGGACGCTTCGAGTCAACCGTTGCCGGAACCCGAGCTGCAGGAACTGCGGAGTGCCAGCGTGTACCCAACGCAAGAAGCCGGGCCCGAACCGGGACCCCCACGACAAGCTGACAAGCACCAACAACGGCCTGGTCCCGGGCATCGGTTCCCACGCCTGCTGCGAAAGCGCCCCGCTCCGGTCACGCGGGGGGAAAGCCGCCGAAATCGAACACCTGATCGACGAAGACCGCCTCTGCACACCCAAAGAACGCACCGTGTGCGCGAACCCCGACTGCGTCTATCACGCCCGTCCGGTCGGAAGGTACGCCGAGGCGTACTGCAAGGACGGCTTCACGGCCAACTGTGATTGTCGCTGCCACTGTATTTCGTGCGGTTCCTCGCCCTCTGTATCGGATCCCCCGCGGCTGCCCGCGACGAACCAGAAATAGGCGATCGATGTGTTCTCCAGGATCGTCAACAAGTCCCCGGTGCGCGGCATCGTCCGCGGCGCGCACCTGAAGTCCACGGCCGCGTACTACCGGATCCTCGACTTCATCCACCGGTGCTGCCAAGTCCATTCAGGCGCGGTCGACCGGGCCATGATCGACGGCCGGCAGCGCCTGCCCGGCGCTATGCACATCGAGTCGGGCACACAGGTCTACACGCTGAACTGGATCATCCGGATGAACCGGCGCAACGTCGACATCGACTCCAATTGCAGCGTTGATGCGCACTCCCGGTTCATCTTGGGCCAGCGCTGCAACTTCGATGCAGCAGCCGACGCGTTCACGGTCAACGCCTAGGCGGCGCGATTCGGCGACATGGTGCGCGCCGACTCCTTCCGGCGGGACGCGCGCTACTGGCTGGCCAGCGACAAGCTCCGAGCTGGCCGCAGCAACAACTCTTCACCGATCCGGCCACACGCCGGGGCCTAGAGACGGAGTGGATGCTCGTCCGGACGGACGTAACCCCGCCCGAAAATCCCACCTCGGCGGTGGTACCCCTGACGCCGGGAGGCGGCAGAGCGCAGCGGGGAAGAACGGATTACGGGCAAGCGAAGATCGAGCAATCCTAGGCAAGGCCCGATGCACCCGATTGCAGCGCCGAGGCGCGGCCCCGACGTCGGTTCCGGCCGCGGGATTTGTGCCGTGGGTGATATCCGTTTCTTCTGGGCTTGGGTGCATGGCTCGGCGTGTCGGGCACAGGACCGTCCCCAACTACCGTCAGAGGGGAACGGATCAGGCGCTCGATGGCGTTGAGATACTTCCGTTCCGTCGGGTCGCAGAACGAGAACGCAAACCCGTCGGCACCGGCCCGCGCCGTGCGGCCGATTCGGTGGACATAGTTTTCCGCCTCGTTGGGCAGTTCGTAATTGATGACGTGGCTTATGCCGTCTACATCAATGCCGCGCGCTGCGATATCAGTCGCGACCAAGACACGGGTTTCGCCAGCCCGAAACCGTTTTAGCACCCGCTGGCGAGCGCCTTGGGATTTGTTTCCGTGGATCACCTCGGCGTCGACGCCGGCCTGGTCGAGCTGCTGCACGATCCGGTTGGCACGATGCTTGGTCCTCGAAAACACCAGGACGCGCGACAGCGCCGGATCATCCAGAATACGGGTTAGCAAGGCCCGCTTTCCCTGTGCACCGACATGGTAGACGCGCTGTTCGACACGCGTCACCGGCGTGGCTCGGGGAGTGATCTCAACATGGACGGGATCGGTCAGGAAATCGCCGGACAGACGGGCAATCTCGGTCGGCATGGTGGCCGAGAACAGTAGCGACTGGCGGCTGACCGGTAGGTCCGAGATTATTTTTCGGACATCGCGCACAAAGCCCATGTCGAGCATGCGGTCTGCCTCATCTAGGACAAACACTTCGACCGCGTCGAGCGCCAGCAGACGCTGGTTCACGAGGTCGAGCAGGCGACCTGGCGTGGCTGTCACAATGTCAACCCCACGCCGCAGGGCATCGACTTGGGGCTTCTGCCCGACCCCACCGAAAATCACCGTTTGGCGTAGACGGAGGTATTTGGCGTAGGCGCTGAATTCTTCGCCGATCTGAATTGCGAGTTCGCGGGTGGGCGCAAGGACGAGCGCGCGTGGCCGACGCCGACCGGACTGGCCGCGATTGCGGTCAAGTTGGTGGAGAATGGGAAGTGCGAAGGCCGCTGTCTTGCCTGTACCGGTTTGGGCGATGCCCACCAGATCGCGGCCGGCGAGAAGATCGGGAATGGCGCGTGCCTGGATTGGTGTCGGCTCGACATGGTCTCTGGCGGCCAATGCACGCTGTATCGGACCGGCTAAACCGAGATCCGAGAACTTGGGTTTGGTCAACAAATTTCCTTCTTTGCGGCACGATCAGCGTGGGTGGCGCGGTTGGGCCGAGATGATCCGTCCCGGTCGCGGCCGGAGCGGAAACATGGGATTGGTTTTGCCCGGGGAATGGCGCCGCTGGTATCCGGCGCACCACGCTATCGTTAGGCAGTGCGCGAGTTCAAATGGTTATTCGAGCCCAAACAATCAAGTACACCAGTTTTTCTTATCGTACAGCGTGACCTGCCCCCGACGCCGAGCTATTTGACATACAACAAACGCGGCCGGCATGACGGTTAGGGGCAAGCCCAGCCAATCTGTCACGACGCCGCCAAGAGGACCGGTCAGCTGCGGCCCACGACCCCGAGAGGAAATGCCAGTCCTTGATCACCGGAGGGAAGCGGGTTACCCCGCTCCAGCCGCGCAGATCCGAACGTGCGCGCTAACACATCCGGCTCCTCCTTTGAGTGGTGACGGCAAACCGTTGTTCCATCTACGGGTGGCAGCTGCGCGGCTCGGGGAGGCACCGGCTCGCCAGTTGGTTGATTGACCTGCCTCCCCTTGAATTGGTCCACCGTTAAGGTGAGTGAACGAAGGCGACCGCAGGGCTAGCGCGAGAAAATGCTGGGGAATCCCGTGGCGACAATATGTCGCCGCGCGCGGGGCGCCGCGGTCAGGCCAGCTCGCGCATCAATTCGGCGCATTTCTCGCCGACCATGATGCTCGGTGCGTTCGTGTTCCCGGATGGCATGGTCGGGAAGATCGACGCATCGGCGATGCGCAGGCCCTCAAGGCCGTGAACCCGCAGGCGGTCGTCGACGACGGCGTCGGCTCCCGGCCCCATGCGGCAAGTGCCGATGGGGTGGTACGCGGTCTCGGAGTTCTCCCGGATCCAGTTCTCGATCGCCGCGGCGCCTTCCACCTCCGCGCCGGGCGAGATTTCCTCGCCGCGGAACGGGTCCATCGGCGCCGCCGCAGCGATTTGCCGTATCAGCCCGACGCCGGCGACGAGGGTTTCCCGGTCGATCGGGTCGCTCAGGAAGTTGAAACGAATTGCCGGCGGCTCGGCGGGGTCGGACGAGCGGATGTGGATCGAGCCCTGGCTTTCGGGCCGCAATTGGTAGCATGCCGCGGTCATGGCCGGGAACGCGTGCAGCTTGCGCCGCTTCGGATCCTTCACCGCGTAGGGAATGAGGTGCAACTGGATGTCCGGCGTCGCCAGCTCCGGTCGCGTCCGCAGAAAGGCGACGAGCGGCGCCGAAGGCAGGCTGAGGAA
Organism: Rhodospirillales bacterium; assembly: GCA_028824295.1. Lineage (NCBI taxonomy): Bacteria > Pseudomonadati > Pseudomonadota > Alphaproteobacteria > Rhodospirillales > Rhodospirillales bacterium. The sequence goes on from JAPPED010000015.1 coordinate 213,807, forward strand.
GCCGCCGCCGGTCGCCAGGTAGCGCGCTGCCTGCCCGACTAGGCGGAGGCCGCGCGTCCGCTCGTTGTACGATACGCCGGGCGCGCTGACTCGCCATTGCACGCGCGCGATGATGTGGTCACGGAAGTTCTCGCCGACGGCGGGCAGCGCGTGCCTTACCGGAATGCCGTGCGCCCGCAGCACTTCGGGCGCGCCGACGCCCGACAGTTCGAGAAGCTGCGGCGAGGCGACGGCGCCGGCGCACAGGACAACCTCGCGCGCAGCGCTCACCTCGCGTGTCCGACCGCGCCGTTCGTAAACGACGCCGGTGCAGCGCCGGCCGTCGAACGTGAGCCTTCGCGCCGCGGCTTCGGCGACGACCGTGAGATTCGGCCGCCGCATCGCCGGCTTCAGGTAGCAGTGCGCAGTGCTCATGCGGCGGCCGCGCGCGATCGTCGCCTGGGTCTTGGCGATCCCCTCCTGGTCGGCGCCGTTGTAGTCCGGGTTGCGGCGAATGCCGAGCGCCCCGGCAGCGGCGAACCAGGCATCGTAGAGCGGGTTGCGGTCGGG